>JBJMFM010000099.1:0-4199 GCA_045808425.1 Nitrososphaeraceae archaeon
ATGGAATATGCGCTTTGTGGGAGCCAAATAAAGAAGAGATGCGCTAAAACTCCGAATACTGTACTTTAAAGCACGTTAGTATATAGAGACATGCTATAGCTCCGTTTTTGAATAGAAATGAAACTCTCTTAAGCATTCTTAGGGTGGGACGAATAATCGAAACTGAATTTAGGTATTGTTGATAAACTCAAAAATATGTCAGATGAAAATGGTCAGGAAATTGGTGTTAATGTATATGACGATGAGGATGAATTGATAGAAGATGAAGAGGCTGCTGCTCCTCAACCAGTAGAAGTAGTTAGAGAAGAGATAATGACAGTAACAAAAAATCCTGATGCAGAAGACAATGGCAGTGAGGATGATCTCTACGAAGTCGTGAAAGCACATTCTGATCAGATTAGCAGATTGACAGATATGGTCGAGTCATTACAGTCTCAAATAAAGCGAATAGACCAGAGACAAGAAAGTGACAACAAAAAAACTAGTTCAGTTACAAGAAATAAAAGCACCATAAAAACAAAAAAGAATAAAGCAACATCGAAAAAACCTAAAGGAAAGAGTAGTAAGAGGAAGTAAACAATTCAAGAGAGCTTATCAATTCCATCCTTTTGGGGCAAACCAATGATGTGATTGAAGCAGCAATCTCCATTTGTTTTGATGTCTTCTTGCTTGTGTTCGTCAATATTCCAAATCCAAAAGGGTTTGTCCTTTAGTCTTTCAAACGGCTTGGATTGTTGTTGTTGTATTACTTCTAAACTTACCCTTTTCCTTAGGTCTCTGAATGTCACTATAGTAATAATAATATTCTTGGTGAGCTTTAACCCTTACCTACAAGTGGTATTGCTTGTTCTCCTTCTAAAATGTCTATGCATATTTTGTTGTTTCTGATGAGTATGAGTCAATTCTTTTATCAATTTCCCTTTTTAACCACTCTTGGTGGTATATTAGTCTGGTTGTTATGAACAAATCGACTCTATTCACTCCATGATAAGAATTTAATTTCTCAAATATTAAATCGACCGTAGATATGTTTGCACAAAAGAATACTGCAAGAATAACTTCCTTTTGATAACTGGTTGGAACACGCACGAGATGTTCTTGCATTTCCTGATATATTCTCTCAACTATATTTTGGTGATAAGATATATCAACGTTGATTATTACTGCAAATTCAACATAACCTGTTATTTCTAGGGAAGACAGGTTACGTAATATCGAAAATTCTAGAATATGGTTTTCTATCATCTTTTCTAATCTTCTAGCTACAGTCTTTGTCGACATTGAAGATTCTTTAGCAATATCTTCGACTAACATTCTAGGGTTTGACAATAAACATTTCATAATTTTAAAATCTGAGATATGAATTTGCATAGCTATTGGCCTATAGCTTACAAAGGTGCTCTCTACAGACGCCGGCTTTAGTAAATCAGTCAATATCGCTATCTTATCTTCTGCTCCGGCTCTGACAGATACTACGAATATAGAAGCTCCTCCTAGCTGCTTTGCATACACGAAAACATCTCCTAATAGATTTATCCTATTGAGGATATCTTGTTCTTTAATTGTTTTATCAATATGTCTTATTATCAAAATGCATTCTTTTTCATATCCAAATATTACAGGATTTATAATCACTACAAATTTTTGTATTATGTTGTTAGAAATCATTTTGTGAATTCTTTCCTTCACAGCATTTGTAGATACTCCAACAACAGAGGCTATGTTTCTATAAGTAGTTCTAGAGTCTTTAGTAAGTAACACCAAAATCTGTATATCAATATTATCCAGCCTTGTGTGTTGCAATAAGTTTATGATGATGACTTTGAGTTCAATAAGATTTTCTATGTCTAATCATGATAGTTTGATATTAGTAATTGTCAGCCAAAGACCAAGAGGTTAAGTTATATAGATATAGTTGATGTGCTCTTATCCTCTGCTGTATGAATCATGTCAAAAAAAGTAGTAGAGTATTATATGCCCGCTTTTCTCTGATGCTCCCATTCTATTTTTCATTCTTTTTTCATAAAGAATAATGTTATTCAGACATGAAAAAGAATGCTCTTTGACAGCTAAGCACTGTCTGTTTTGTATACATAAGAAGTTAAAAACAGACAAACAATAGAAAAAGTATACCAAAACAGAAGCTTGACTTGCACTACGCCTAAATCAATCTATGGCTATATAGTGGTATATGTCTTCCTCAAAAATAGCAGAAATAAAAACAGTCTTCAAAGGATTGCAGACTCTCTATGAAACATATCTGCCAAAAGTAGACCCCATACTTGTTCATGATTTGTTATTACGAGAACAGGAAAACCCTAAGGTTGCACCTTTCTATATGGTAGAGGTATTTACAAAGCCAGGAACAAATTCACAAGCAAAAAGAGAGATGATATTTAAAAAGACTGGAATGATTTCAGCAATATATGATAAGGGTACGCATTACGTAACTAATCATAGATTAACTTCAGAAATGTTAGAGCAAATATGTAAAGATGAAGATGTTTTAGAGGTTACTGGAGAGTATACCGGCGGCATTGGAGGATGGGGAGCTTCCCATGAACATAGAGAGCATAGACACAACAAACAATATGAAGATGATTACTACTATACTGCATCACAACCTCTTCTTTCACAGCAAAAGCAATAACAAGAATAATGACAACCTGAGAAATAGCCAAGTCCAATTCAAAGATCAAATACCAAAAGAAGAGAAAAGGTAATTACCAAAGATCAAATACCTCATTATTTATCAAAATACTTTATTTATTGTAGCGGCTGCCGTTTCTCCAGTTTCCTCTTCTTGCTCTTCTTCTTCTAACTGATCTTTATCTTGATCATTATCAGGTTCATTTGATTCTTCTTTCTCATCCTCATGCGTATTACTAGAAGAATAAGTCCTATAAGCTCTTACTGAACCATATAAACGACGCGAACAAATGAAACTTAATTTCCAATCTCCTCAAAATATGTTTGACTATAAAGGCGGTAGTAAAATAAACATATTCTGAATCCTTTCTCAAAGGTGGAACCTTTATGGTGTTATCATCATGGAGGAATTTGTTAGTAATTTTAGTACTGAATGAAGTCCTTCATCTATCCGCTGAAGAAAGTCTTTGTAAATCTCTAAGATCGGTAGGTGAGTTACTGATCCATCCTGTAGTTAATGTATTATCTAGAATCCACTGATCATCCTTCTTCTTAAAAAGATGGTTTGTTAACGCTTTTCTAAAATCTATCATGGTACATTCACTATTTCCTTCTTCTAAGCAATTTGCAGCATGCCTCAATAAATCTATAGTAGCCCTTGATTGGTCATTTATGATAGAACCTTCAAGGAAAGAGGAAATTCAATTTTCAGGATTTTACTATATCCTATAGAGTTTAGAATTTTATGAAAGCACTCTCTTGTCACAAGAATTATATCAATGCGTCCAGCTGAACTGTTCTGGAAAACATGCATTTGAGATTGCCAAATATCCGAAATTATGCATCTATTTGATTTTTATAGTAATTAATTCCAGCTCCAGTAGCGCTTAATTTAAATCCTATGGAATGTCCTCTATTGCGAATATCAAGCATCCTTTCTATTACAAAAGAATTCAGTGGTATGGAGAATTCAACGTACGCAGGGTATTCCTGTAATACGGTTACAGGTTCAGTAGAATCAACTGTAGCTAGATGCCCTTCCATAACAGAGGTACTAGGATCCTTCGCACTATGAAGATCCACCTTGAATGATATTCGATTAATTTGCACATAAGAGAATTGTACTTCTGAAAATTTTTTAATATTGACGTCTACAACGAACCTAAGTTTTGGAACCTCTCCAATGGTTTCTTGGATATCTATTTCCCTGAATAGTAAAGTAACCTCTTTCACATTGCATCTACAGTTATGAGCTACGGAAATCCGGATTAATAAATATGGAACTATTCGTCTGATTGAAGACTTCAATAACTGCTAGAACTAGTATTACTATTTCGAGTAACTAGAGGATCAAATATTATTTGTTCAGAGTCATAAAGAGGTTTATCATCACTGTTTTCCATTCATTTCTAAAATACCTCGTTTGTAGTTATTGGTGTATCGCTTACTTTTATATGCCTTTCAAAATCAGATTCGTTTAATTCTTCTTTCTCGTGTTCATTGGTATTACTCAAAGATGATTTTATCTTCCCCTTTGTCCTGTCGGATAC
>JBJMFM010000100.1:0-3590 GCA_045808425.1 Nitrososphaeraceae archaeon
ATAATAGATAAACAAGGAATAGCAGATGGCCCAGATGTTAAAGGTGACGCTGAAAGTAGTTGCACAGTACAAGTATTCTGATGCTGTATTCGCAGAATATTTGGGAGCAGGTCTGATGTCCTCTTGCGGCGTAGATGTGCCTGGGTTAGCAGATGTAGTAATAGCAGTAGCAAAGGAATAATGCATATCACCTCCTGTTAGTGCTAGATTGATAGAAACTACTAAACCAGAGAAGATAAGAAAGGTAAAGATGCTGTTTTTATCAAAGATGATGTTGAATGTACTCGAAAGAAAGGTAGTAGTGATCTTTTCTGAGATTTGTAACAAATATGAAAAGGAGGTTTTGTTAGCATTGTTTTTCTTCTATAACTCAAATTTAGTGCAGGTCTGATGTGAATGCCTTAGACAGCCTTATTATTATTGTTGGCAGTGTTAACAATGGACAATTTTACATCGTCACCATCTATCCATGAAATTGCTATAGCACCGTTCGCACTTGACGTATATGGATAATGTTTTGTTATGTTACCAGAAGGATATGCTCCATTTTGGATTATATTGCCGTCTCTGTCTATTATTGCTAGTTGTATTGTTCCTTGGACTCTGGCTTACTGTCTTGCTACCACGATTCTGACGGTCTTTTTGTTTCATACTTTATCGTAGCTGTACGAACTATAAACTCGTAATATTAATTGTCATTGACATTGGTAGAAAGCCTCTGCAGCATTATTAGCTGTTGCTTTATAAGCAAAAGAATCCTGCTCTTTATCTGATAATTTATTTAGAATTTTCATATCATTATTTTTGCTACCATAGACTTTAAGTTTTATAATTCATTCGTCGAATGTACCAGAATGCAAATAGCATTCCGTACTTAATTCTATACGTCTTATACAACAAGATGGAAATAAAAAACATCTATGAAATATAGAGACAGGATAGAAATGATAGCATCTATTTAGAGGTGACTGCTGCTAATCATGAAGCTACAAATGCAAAGATCATGTACCAGTCATCTATCTCATATACTGCATTACGAGAATATTTGTCATTTATGCTTGAAAAAGGTTTGATAGAGAGGAAAGGAAACAAACAACGAAATTTTTCATGTCTGCAAATAAAGGAAGATGTTTATTATACATACAGAATCGGTTAAGTGAAATGATAGATGTAAGGAAAGAACACATGTAAGCATTGATACACAAAATGCTCGTTATAATACTAAATCAATCAACCATATCAAGACAAAAAAATAAGATGATTTTTATGTATATTGCAGTATATTTTGCCTATTTGGATATTTGTCCTCGAATTTCTCCCTTGGGATTTGGTTCTGTATGAACATTAGCGTATGCTTGACCATCATTTATCAACTTGACTAGATCAGACATTTGTTTGCCTTTTAGTGGTCCCACAAGATCACTTGAAGTGACCTTTCCCTGTGATAGCATTCCGTTCATTGGTCCAGTAGGATTTGAGGAGGAGTTAAATAACCAAACTACAGGAGGTCCATTTTCTCCAACTTTACCCTGATGGATATGTGCCATAGTTACTTTGTCTATATTCATAACATCGACCTTGTATGACATGGTTTTTCCATCAGAACTTAAGGTAAATTCTGCATTTCCTGTTGCCTTAGTATCATGTGGAGGTACTTCTTCTTTACCTGTCATTTTCGCAGTGAACTTTTGCTCGCCTTGTGCATGTGATAAAGTTACTAGAGTGCCACTGCTAACAGTAACCAGTGCAGCAAGTGCTAATGCAGCTGTGACTATTCCTATCAGTCGAGGCGTTCTTCTAATATGCATATTATTATCTCAGTAATGATTTCTCTATATATAAATACTAACAGAAAATCACATACTTAAAGGGAGCCTAGTTGATAGCGTATGACACTTATTTTCTAGAAGCAGGAAAGATATGGAAAAGAATCCTGAGAGCCAGAGCACAGCGCTACTATAACATTTTAATCATAAAACGCTTGTAGCAATAATGTGCATGACTCATACTACTACTATCAAGGTTTTAGTCTATTTCTTGCTTTCGTTTTTAACGTGTATCATGCTAGTGTTCTTAACCTCAATCCCATCACCACTATCAATACCTGAAACCTGTGATCTTTGCAACAACAATAGCGAAAATTTACTACCCATTACACATATAGTTATACCTAAAAACAGTAACAGTTTTTTTTACCTATACAGACAATATTTACGGAATAAAGGTACGCTATGCATATGACTGGAGTATAGATGGGACCAATTATCCACATGGAGTAGGGGGACTTCAGATTGTTGCATTCTATTTGCCTGATATAGTCAAAGGTTTTCCATTCCTTCGTATAGGAATAGATAATTTGTCTAAAGAATTTGGACATTTGCCTGTGAGTATAAATGACTATTTTGATAGATCTCTCAAGAACAAAAAAAATTCTACAGGTTTTCCTGACTTTAAGCTTATTGAAGCAAGCATCATTAAAGGTAATAATACCCTTGGATCTAGATCTGCATATACAATATTGTGGACATATAATCATCCTATATATGGAACAAGAAAGTCAATGGAAATCGGGACAATTATTGGTAATAAGGGATACTTTGTAGATTATACTGCAGTATCATCAAAATTTTTAGATTATCTGCCTATAGTACAGGAAATGATAAATTCATTTGAGGTAATCAACCAAAAATATGATGGGCAAGTAGCAAATATATTTTATAAATATTCAAAGCAGTGGACACAAATCTTGCTGATCTTTAATGCTAGATCACAATCAAAATATGTCAGCTAGTACTTCAATTTCCTAAGAGATTTTTTTTATTTTTCTTCTTTATTGTCAATATCAAAGCTGCTGCTCCAACTGTAGCAGCAATAATTCCTGCTATTACAGGAATAATAATTGTATTCAAATTGCCTACATTTACAGTACCAAGTGGTGCAAATGGAACAAAGACATTAATGATGCTAGACTAGTGAAATCTTTTGCATCTACTTTTGTTATTATGTTATATGAACCAGAATCAGGAAAGAGATATTTTACAGAAAAAATACCATTAGGAGCAGTAATATTGGCAAATTTAAAGGATCTCTGTTGTCCTCCTGCATTATTTACTACAACAAGCCTTGCAGGAAGGTTCTTTATCTGCTCACTAGTTTGAAGACTCTGTACAGTAAACTTCAGTTCTGTAGGTTTATCGATAATTGGCTCTTTTGGTAAATATCCAAATTGCATCTTGAGGTTGTTTAGTTTATTAATCCATGTCTGTTGTGTTGTTGTAGTAGAAGACGATGAAGAGGAGAAACATTGTCCAAGAGCGTCATTATTTAGGGGTAGAACAACAATAGTAATTGTTATCATCGTTAAGAATAGTAATGATGAAAATAGTATAACAGAAGAAGAAAACGCTGGAATATTGAAGATCATTTATTACTGACTATCACTACCATTAATCCTACATACCTGAAGCCATCGATCCCATTGATGACATTGGCATAGACATTTTTCCCGGTTGCAAGGTAAATTTCATTAATCCTGTAGATGCCTGTCCATTTTTATTTACTTGATCTGCAAGCTGAACTAGATTATTCTT
>JBJMFM010000101.1:0-12353 GCA_045808425.1 Nitrososphaeraceae archaeon
TTGAAGGGCTACTGGATAGTTGATGATGTTCTCACACACATCAGTAGCATGGAAATCCAAGGTTAAACAATTGACTTGGGCATATTTCATGTAGTCTAACACAACGCTTAGCTCAAAGTCAGCTTTATCTTTTTGTTATTAGGATGGTTTAAAATATTAGCATTTATTACCTTCAATCAACACGAAATCAACAACATTGCTCAACACTAGATACATTCAACAGAATTAAAAACTGCTATTACTTAGCTGATAGCATTATCTTTTCTCCAAATGTTTTACCATTATCATTGCTGATTCTCATAACAGGTTCATTCATTGTCTGATTCCTTTCCCACCATGTAACGTACGCTACTATTTCAGCATCTCCTGATGCAGAGTTAGTCGAATTGCTTAGGTTAATCTTTTCTCCAAATGTCTTCCCATTATGAGCTGATGCTTTAAACATTACTTCAAAGTTTCCTGTCTTATTAGTCCACCATGCTACATAGCTGAGGTAGCTATAGGTGCTTTTGAGCTTCTGCTTAAAACATCATCAAAGAAACCTGCATATACTTGATGTAATGGGTTTACTACAAGCGATGCAGCAGCAATAATCACAGCTGCTATCAGAACTCCTAGTTTTGTATTCATATATATTATGCCCTAGTACGAGATTTTTATCTGCTATATGTAGAGACTGTTTATAGATATGAAAACGACTACCACAAAGACGTTATTATGTGATAAATGCAAAAAGAATGAAGTTGAAATTTACAATGATTGTTGTAACTACTGTATATCATGCTGGTATGATATGACAGATCCTAAGATAGCCTAGTCTTAATCTTGTGTTGGTAAACACTTTCGACAAGTATTTTGGGATTGGTGATATCTATCTGTCTATCGTGCTCACTCAGTCAGTCCGTCCCTGTCTAGTGTTGCAACATATTATATTTACAATACACTGACAACCTCAACAAATGAATTTGAATACTGCTAGAGCTAAACCCGGTATTGCTACTGCTGATGATAAAGAGGTAGTTGATTTTGCGGAGAGGCTTAGATATGTACTGGAGCTTAAAATAAACAAGCTTAGAATTGCTATGCAAAAGTCAAATACTCATTTAGAGTCCGATATGTTAATGATCAGAATACAAGCCCTAGAATGGGTACAAGGCACAATACAGGATTTAATTCTTAATAACGTAACAAGAGATTGGCCCATATACAACGACGAATAGGTTAGCTAGCAGTTATTTGCTTATTGCAGTTCTCATTTTATACTTCTTAAACGTCTCGTATTCGGCATGAATTTTTGAAGTCTCTTTTGGACTGCTCCATTCCATCAAGGATCTTCACACGAGTTAAACGATCTGATGCAGGTGTTTTCTCATATAGTTTTTGGAATTCCTCAATTATGCTGTTATATACATCAATAGCGTTAATGTATCTCTCCTTTTCAAATTGTCTAGGATCGTTCATTAATCGAAAATACCACTCTTCAGCTTCAGTACGATACCGCTTTTTGCCTTGCATGCTGTTGCTATTATTATTCATCATCACCATGTAGAATAGAATTTCGAAACAGGGTTATGAAATCCATCGTCGTCATTGTTATCAAAACTTATAATTAATCTGGGAGGTGGACTAGGAGGAAGGAGATCGTGCTGTTCCTTGATCTGAGCCGCCACCGTTATCTTTTTTACTTGTCGATTCTTGTCCCAGTAAATTAGTTGCCTTATGAGATGCTGCTGACCCTGCGGGTTATTATTATTATTGTTTGATGCCAAGTTTTGGTCTGGGGTTACTTGTTGATAGCTAAATTGCTATAATTTTTCATAAGCGAAAGTGTTTCATTGATACCTTCTTTAAAGGATATAGTTGCCATATAATCAGCATAAGCTCTGAAGCTCTTATTTTTTCATCCATTATTATTACCACATATATCACCTTTGGTATCTACCTTGTTTCGTCTTCCACCAAACTTCTCAATATGTACATATGACACATTTTCCTTCCGCAGCTCTGTAGTAATCTGTTCCTTGTTAAACTGCGGACATGCTCTAGATCCAGGATAACGACGAACATCAACCAATACGTCTACATGATTGTCTTTCAACATAAAAATAAAATTACTCCAGTTGCGGTTTGAATGTCCAATGCTAAAGACTTGAGCCATCCACGATTCGCTATATTAAGTGAGACACTAATTCAAGCTAAAACAAGTGTAATGATCGATAACACTGAAACAAGCCCATATATTGCCTGGAATGACAAAAAAACCTTATGTAACATAATGTAATGTAATGTTGTGCATCATGTAACATCATGTTATAGAACTAGGAACGCCAGTCAATCAATAGGCTGCTGAATAAGTTTATATCTTTTTTTAGCTTTTGTTGCTGTGTAGACAACATCGAATGGAAATTCTTTATGATTATCCACTTTACAGACCCCCTTCAGAGGCTAACTCCGTAATATTTCAAGTCACACTAGGATGCTCCTTTAACAAATGTTCATTCTGTAACATGTATCGCACAAAGGAATATGTAGAGAGACCATGGGATGAAATAAAAACAGAAATTGACTTGGCTGCCAATGCATACCCCGAAACTTCCCGCATATTTCTTGCAGATGGAGATGCGCTAAACCTTTCCACGGACAAGTTAATTCAAATTTTGGGATACATATATACTAAATTTGCGAACCTGAAAAGAGTATCATGCTATGCAATGCCAAAAAATCTACTCCAAAAGAAAGATGACGAATTAGATAAACTAAAAAATACTGGACTTAATATGTTCTATATAGGGATTGAGACCGGCAACGATATTCTTTTGAAGAAAGTGACAAAAGGTGCAACAAGTAAAGGAATTCTTCAGAGCTGTCAAAAAGCAAAAAGTCACGGATTTATTTTATCATGTATGATAATTCTGGGACTTGGCGGAAGAACATATACTAATGAACATATTGTTGATACTGCCAGACTCGTAAGTGAAATCGCTCCTGATTATTTAGGAGCATTGACATTATATTTAGAAGATGAAATTTACAATGAATTTATGACCAAGTTCAATGAACCTTTTATTCCCTTGGATGACATAGGGGTTTTAGGCGAGCTTGAAAGACTCATTTTAGAATTTAATTCTGCAACACCAGTAATATTTAGGGCAAATCATGCATCAAACGTCTATTCATTAGGAGGCACTATTCCCCAAGATAAAGAAAAGCTACTCTCTTTAATCGAAGGATTGAAACATCATCCAGAAATGCTAAAGCCTAAGGTTTTACGGAGATTCTAGCAGTAGTTTCTGTTATTTTTATACCTTGAATTCACTAGTGAAATTAAAATAATCATACTCCATTTCTATTCTTCTTTGAATTATGTTACAATCGAAGGTGTCACAATTGATATTATGATATGTTATAAGATGATTTGAAGATTGTGTATTATAGGTGGATTTCTTACGTTCTAGGTTTGCAACTTGATTAGATTATATACTAGTATTGAAACCTAAACTTTTTAGAGAAGTTATTGTGCACAATCAAGCTAAAACACATTAATAAATTAATTATTTATTGCCTTTCAATTCAAAAAGAGTTATGATACAATGAATATATTAATGTGTTAGATAAATATTCAATGCCTATTAACATCTTTGTCGGTTGCGGATAAGTAGTAAGCCAGATCAATAGCGCAGGGACGGAGGCGCATACGATAATTGTAAGAATGATCAGCCATACGGCAGTCATCTTCTCAACCATGATTTAGCAATTTTCAATATGACATATAAATAAGTATCTACTAGTAAGATAGACATATGTATATATGAAAAAATATATCATCTAATATTTTTAACTACTGTGCAATCAACTGTCAATTCTGCTTATCCAAAATACCCCGTCTTCTGAGCATCTAATGTGAAAAAGTCGCCTTATTTCTATCATTATATCCTCATACAAAGTCATTGGATATCCTACTCTATTTTGTGTATTTTCCTATTCAAACATGGTAACTTTGGCGATGTGCAAATTTATAACTATGAGTAGGGGGCAGATTCTGTCTAACGGTAATTAGATTGCAAATGAAAATTAATGTATATATGCGGGGAGTTAATCTACCTCGTAATTAGAATAAGACCATAAACTCAAATAGTAAGTTTGATCTTTACGAGTTTAAGATCTATCAAGTATTACTACTATGCTTGTGTAAATATTTGATAATTATAAATTATTTTTTGCAATGATATATGATAATTATAATAAATATACTTATATAAAAAAATTTTTAACGAGTGTACACACAATATAACAAAAATTATCAATAACATCGTGTATCAATAAAAAAACAACGTTTATCTTCTTGCAATGATAATAAATTACTGCAGAAATCCACCAGTTTCTGTGGCCCCTTCCTTTGGTCTGCAACGGCAGACTTTAGGTGGGCCTATTTAAAAAAATCATATGCAAGAATTATGAGTTAATAATACCTAAGTCACTATACCCCTCTATTAGAACCCAGACAAAAGCATATGATAATAAAGAACGATTTACATATTTTTCAACAAATGAATCAATAAATCCTATTCATATTAATCATCCTGTTTGGCTTTTAATGAAGAATAATAATAAGACAGATAAATAGTTTAAAACTAAATTGGCTTGTAATCTATAGCTAATGTAATTTTAAGCAATAATTATCCTGCAGCATTAACTACAGATCAGAAATTTTTCCTATACAGTAAGAGCAACTTTTAAATATAGCATTAATGAGCTTGGCAAGATAAAATAAAAAGTTTTCTACATCATTGTATAATGATTTTGCATTTACCCTAAAAGTATCAGTACAATATAATTCATATAAAAATAGGATTATAAATAAGCATATTTGACTGTCCTCTACTAATAAATGAAATTACTAGAATACCAAGGTAAGGAATTATTTAACCAATATGGCATAAGAATTCCAAGGGCACATCTTGTCAACGATGTAGATCATGCAAAGCAGGCGGCAAAAAGACTTGGTTATCCATGTATATTAAAGTCGCAACTTTCCGTTGGAGGTAGGGGCAAAGCTGGTGCCATTGTGAAATGTAATACAGAATTTGAACTTGTGACGAAATTTAATGAACTTATGCATAAAGAGGTGAAAGGTGAACTACCTTCCCACATTTTAGTCGAGGAAATAGTGGATATAAAAAGAGAACTCTATCTATCACTTTTCCTTAATAGAAGCAAAAGGTGTTACTCCTTAATTGCATCAGCAGAAGGTGGAGTCGAAATAGAGAATGTAGAAAATAAAATTATTGTAGATGTGTACATTGATCAGCTATCTGCAAATACTGCAGAAGATGTAGCTCATAAACTAAAGCTGGATGGAAACACTGCAATCTCATTTACGGATTTCACAATGAAACTTTCGAACCTTGTGAATGAAAAGGAAGTGGAGCTTGCAGAGATTAATCCAGTAGGCGTTCTCGAGGATGGTTCTATTATGGCACTTGATTCAAAAGTCATTATAGATGACAATGCAATGTTCAGACATCCGGAATTAAAAAAATATGAGCGTATTTCTGAGTTGGAGGCACAGGCTGAAAAAAGTGGATTTTCTTTGGTCGAATTAGATGGAAACATCGCAATTATTGGAAATGGTGCAGGGCTAGTAATGTCAACATTAGATATGGTCTCAGATGCTGGTGGTAAAGCAGGATCTTTCCTTGACTTTGGCGGTAGAGCAACAACTGAAACAATATACGAGGCGCTAAGAGTTATCAGCAACATGAAAAGAATTGATGCAATTCTTGTAAACCTATTTGGAGGAATAGTAAAAACTAACCTCGTTGCACAGGCAATACTCAATGCATATAATAACAATCTAATTTGTGTCCCCGTCTTCGCAAGGATCTCTGGAGCAGAATCCGAAAAGGCAAAAGAAATATTGAAAGGGACTCAAGCGAAATTATATGATACCGTAGAGGAAGCAATAGATGCAATGGTTAAAGAGGTTTCATAATAATGGAATTGAATAAAACGGTTAATGAATTTGACATCTTTGATGTATTGATTGGAAAAGAAACCGAAGAAGATTACAGGAAAAAACCTGTGATAATACAGGGCATAACAGGAAGCTATGGTTCTACACATACTAGGCTAATGAAGGCGTATGGAACAAACATTGTTGCAGGGGTTACTCCTGGCAAAGAGGGTCAGAGTTTTGAAGGAATTCCTGTTTATAATAGCGTAGCTAAAGCAGTCGAAGCATCTGGGGCAAAAATCTCAGGAGTATTTGTACCAGCACCATTTTTCCTAGATGCTGCAAAAGATGCTTTAGATAATGGAATAAAATTACTAGTTGCTATCCCAGAACATGTTCCGATTAAAGACTCGATAAAAGTCCTAGAATATGCCCAAAGACAAGGTGCAAAAATGATAGGGCCTAACACTCCCGGTGTGATTGTCCCTGAAATAATGAAGGTCGGAATTATGCCCGCCCAGCCATTCAAAGCAGGCAACACCATAGTATTTTCACGTAGTGGAACGCTAATGTATGAAGTATCTTATAACTTGACAAGAGCTGGCTACGGACAAAAATTGTGCCTTGGTGTAGGGGGAGATCCGATAAATGGAACAAATCTTATAGAAGCCTTCGACATGGTAAGAAATAGACAGGATGTCGAATCAATAGTAGTAGTAGGTGAGATAGGAGGAGATTCAGAGGAACAGCTGGCAGACTATCTAATAAAAACAAAATTCTCTAAACCGGTGGTTGCATATATTGCAGGAAGATCGGCACCAAAGGAAAAAAGGATGGGACATGCAGGTGCAATTATTTATGGAATCTATGGGTCAGCAGAATCTAAACTTACTAAATTTGCAAAAGCAGATGTCCCTGTCGCGAAGCGACCTCCAGAGATATCAGAATTACTTGCAACAAGATTAAGGAAGTAGACGATTTATATTTTTGTTATACTTTACATATATTTAATAGTGATTTTATCAGTTAAATTAGCATCTATTATTTACTATAAACTGTTACTACGAACCATTTAATTCTGAAAAGCTTGCGATTAAGTTACCATAGAGTAATTCCATCTACCAACCTCTAAATTAATTAATTATTGTTTTAACAACAACAACAACAATCAAATGAGTCATAAATACAAATGACTTTCACAATTTTCAACAAAAAAGAATATAACGTCCAATCTCGTTTACCTTTGTTTTTGTGGGGTTCTATGATGAATTATTATTATTAATTTTTTTTCTTATTTCTTTTCTCTGTTCTAAGAATATATTTTGTAAAACAGTAACATAATTCGAAACCAATTCGCCACACTGCATTTCATCACGATGTTTTTCAAGATCGTTGCCAAAAGCCATTGTTAAGGACTTTGGTAATTTTAAATATTCGCTCATATATATTAAAAGAGAATAGTACATCAATTTCATAATCTCATTATTGTCGTTTTCTTTGGGATTCATATCAGACATTATATTTGATACAATAATTGAGAACTGTGTAGATAGGATAGCCTTTTCATTGCCATGGGGTGTATTTTCAAATCGAATGGCCTTCATATAAAGCAGATCTTCAATAGCAGATGCCATTTTTTCAATATCTTGTTTCTGTTCTGATGACATGTCAATAAGTTAATCATGATGTTATTTTAGGTTATTTATCAGATCTTTATATGAATTGATAAGTTCAGGATCGACTATCCCCTGCACCACAAAGGGTTTGCCTGTAGAAAGTTTAATATCCATTGCAACAGCACTATATGGAATATCAAACTGATTAACTTTTTCCTGCTCACTAACTTCAAAATATTTAGTACATACTCCAGCTGTGCATAAAAAACCCATGACTCTGCTAATTTGTCTATTACCTGAACCTCCTGCTCGTCCACCAGCAGAACCTAGAGACTCTTCAACCATCAAAATGAAGATCTCATTTGTAGTATTAGCAGCAAGGTCGATATCATTTTTGGATATTACAAGCTTTCTCTGAGGTAACTGTAATATATCATCAATATAATTTTTGGATGCCATTTTTTTACCTATTTATAGTTGTTGTATTTATAATTGTAATATAATGGACACTGCCTTCATTATAATAAACTGTGCTATAAGAGAATTCATATCTCATATCAGCAATCTATGAAAAATTGCTACTTCAATTATATAACTTGTCTGAGATAATTTCCAAATTTTGCATAAATATGTAAGTAATGAAAATATGTGATACTATTACTTAGATTGTCGACTAACGTTTAACACAATATTGAATGTGCCAAGGTAAGATTGTTGTTGCCCTTCTTTAGTTAAATTGAGCATCAGATGCTTTCCAGTATTGCTTTGCACTAGCTGATCAGTTGAGGCTCCTGTATAAATGCCATCATGTTCATTAGTCATGTCTGGGGATCCGTGTTTGTTGTATGGAGAGTACTTATGAACCTGTTCATTAATAGAATTGTCAAAGTAGAGCTGTGATGTCCATTCTAAAGTTTTTTCTGATCCATTGAATGTGCGAACCTTGTCGTGTATATGAATAGCTCTACCCTGATACCAGCCTGGATAAATTGTTGTGAACCCAGCTGTCCCGTTATTGTCTGTCACTTGATAGCCTCTAAGAAATTTCTTTCCTGTAGTGCCTTGGTCACTAACATCTGAATAGACACCCTGAGAATTAGCATGCCAGATATCTACTCTTGCCCCTTTGAGATGACTACATGAACCATTATTATCTATGCCATAGACATGAATTACAAGATGCAAAGGAATACCTTGTTGCACTGAGCCATCTGAAGGATCTGACCTTATATCCGATCGGTTAGGCATATCATCAACAAAGTATGGACCTTCTGTCTGCTGTGGCGTACCTTCAGATTCAATCAGTGAAGGAGTAAGTGTACATGCCTTATTTATTGATGCGCTTTTTTGAGCTGCAGACAACTCAGGAGATATTGGGGGTGGAGGAAATGCTGTAGGGGCCGGTCTGGAAGGAGTTGACATACTTTGGTTTGATGAGATAAATATGCTGCCATCATTTGAAATTGATTGCACCGAAATTCTAGTAGACGCTAACCCTGCTCCAAGCACAATCGGTACCGTCAAAGACAATGCAAAGATAACTAAGATAGTTTTTTTGTTTATTATTGTAGTATCTTTATTGCCTTTATCCTCCCTTTTTAGAGGCATTACATCTTGTTACTAGCGAATATATTATTTAAAGTCAGCATAGTAAATCTGATTGATTTTCTGAAATATCACGTATAGGATAGGAGGGGGTTAAACGAACAGAGCTAATTAATTAACAAAATCTTTTTATTCTTATCATTTCAATTTTATCTAAAATAAAAGGACATAAACAGACATGGACCGCATCCAGAAGATTATTCTTATTTCAATAATATCAGTAGCAGCAATTTCTTGGATATTATCTAAAGATCAACCAGATATGATGATGGCTATGATGAATTATAATCCTATTGCAATTTCGCTATTTACTATTAGTTGGACGATTGGAATGGCTGCAATGATGTTTCCTGCAATAACTCCTATGGTTCTACTTTATAATAGACTGATTAAACATAGTAATGGCAGTAGTAATAGCGGTAATACTACTGGTAAAGACATCAACTCTTCACAGTCCTCAGTGTTTGTTGAACCTGATGATAATGATGATGACAACACTTCCAAGAGAAAGAACAGACCAACAACTACATCGTCGTCAAATTTCACTAGTTCTGCTAACATAATCTTCTTTGTGGGCTCTTACCTTTTAGTGTGGGCCATAACAGGAATTGCGCTTCTTTTGACATGGTCTCTTACAGCAAGCTATTTTTTTATGCATTTTAAAACAGATCACCTCCAAATAGTTTATGGAATTGTATTAATTGTATCTGGAGTATACCAATTTAGTTCTTTAAAAACAAAATGTCTTGGATATTGTGAATCTCCATTAAGTTTCTTTATGAGAAGATGGAGAAGTGGAACTACAGGCGCAGTAAAGATGGGAATATATCATGGTCTTTACTGTCTTGGCTGCTGTTGGCCATATTTTCTTCTTATGGTAGCTTTAGGTTGGATGAATTTGTTATGGATGGCATTATTTGCTGGTATTATATTTGGAGAAAAGGTGTGGTCTAAAGGTATATGGGTTGCCCGAAGTGCAGGAGTAGGCCTTGCAATTGTTGGAGTAATGGCCATATTTGGATTGATAATAATTCCCACTGGGATGAATGATAATAAAAATAATCTTAATAATAATAGAAATGATGATACACATATGAATGGTATGGATATGGATATGAGCAAGAACGAGAATGCGAAGAATCATACACCAATACCAATAACAACAATGCCAAATATGAAGAGTATGTAATTTTAGCAGCTGGAAATGTTTACTTGATATGACGATACTGGCAATATGTAGTGGGGGAGACTAATGCCCTCGTACTGCAGCACGCTTGAAAAAGAAGCAACATCATATTATGATATATTTGATGCATTGGTTGGACTATGAAGAACTTTGATTGGTCGGTAGCCCCTGCTCTAGAAGTACAATTGAGGATGACAGAAAATCTGGCTTAGTTGTACATGAATAGATAGTTTAGTAGGAATGCTATATTATATATGATAGACAATATTTCTGCCAAGCTGCAAAGTCGACTATCAAAGTTGTGCATCACTAACGAATATTAATAAATTTTATGTAAAGCTTTTGGACTCTCAATAAGTTGATTTTATATACTGCCATTTTGTTTTCTGTGGCTATGTCAAGAAAAGAGACGTCTCTAAGTATTGTATCTATAATAAGTATTCTTACTGTAAGTCTAGCAGTAGCAACATTAAGAGAATTTGGGACCTTTGGTATGGCTCAAGGCCAAGCGGATATCACGCCAGAATTAACACCAGAACAAAAGGCAGCAATATGTGATCCTAGTGATTCACATATTAACGGTACTGAGTCAAGGATATGCGGTATTCCAAAGACGCCATCATCAAATACTACATCATCAGAAAATACAACAACAGGAGCAGAAGCACCACCAACCAATTTAGCACCGTCAGCAGCTCCTCCTTCAGACGGAGGAGACTAGAATTAACTAACACACTTCATTAACACTTCGATAACCTCTCTTCTTTTTACCATCAGATAGGATTATACCATAGTTCAAACCACGTATAACTCACTTTCTTAAGATATAGCTTTGCAAATTCAAATACATTTAATATTTGAACAAGATATTATATGTTAATAACTAAAGACGAAAATAGCCTAATGCATTTGAAGAATGCCAATAAATGGTAAAGCTCCAACCATGGATGTTATGAAAATTGTACATCGTGATATACATCCTACTTTACTAATATCTTATAATCTGCAGCTAAGACGTTAAATAATGATAATGGATTATAATTATAATTAAAATTGACAACTCCATCTATCATATTTTTTATATAGAAGAAGTTTAGCAGATTCAGTGCTAGTTTCTCCTATTTTCTGAAAATCAGCATTTAACGCCCTTAATCCTTTATTTGAAAATATCGGTTTTAACTCTGCAATACTAGTTCCTCGCCCATGAGTATAAACTACTACCAAATACTGGGAATTATGATGCATATCTTGGCAATTTTTATCAGTATCATCCACAAATAACATAGAAACAGTATGATTTATAGTACTATTTCGTAGAAAATGGTTATATCTAACTATCTATACATATTGAAAGGTGTGAAACGATGAAAACAGCTGCAGGTTTCATACATGACAGTTACGTAGTAGCAGTAGGCAAATAAAAAATGAATGCAACATTCATTGTAGTAGCAGGTATTGTCATATTTTTAATTGGCATATCGGCCGCAGTTTGGGGTAATATTACTGCAGGTGCAGATAAATGTAGCAGCTTTAATGGTTCATTAACACAGCTACTCCACAATGAGAGAGGTCAATGCGCTTATAGAGGCGAAGCGATAGGAATTGGAATTGTGCTTTTGATTATGGGAATTGTGGTTATTATCGTTGGAGCAAATTCAAAAGAAAAGGAGCATACAATATATTGAATATATCAATAGCATTGCTTGCATTAGTAGCTCTCATAACGATAGCAGCTACTCATAATGACATTTCTTATCAGGAACCGCCAACAAGCAATGGCCACTCAGGCCGCTATAACGAAACTTTCTGACAATATTCCTATTAATTATATTACTAATGCGGCCGTGGGTATATAATATCGCATAGAACTTCATGGAAACAAGTAAATAAGCATCTCTAAAATCATAGAGAAACTTAGGAATTGCTTGTAAAAATCGTTAAAAAACTAAAATAATGCAGTCATCTTATTATTTTCTATAGATTGAATTACTTA
>JBJMFM010000102.1:0-5137 GCA_045808425.1 Nitrososphaeraceae archaeon
CTTTGCTGAAATGCTCAGAGAATCAATAAATGAGAAAATTGAGGAATGTAGAGGGAATATACATGAATCTCATAATCCTGTATATAATGATAGTCTATTGAATGAAATACAGGCATTAGAATGGGGTTCTAGGGCAAATAAACTACATGGAGAATAAGGAAAGAATGAAGCTAGATACATAGAAGATAGAATGCAGAAATAGAGTTATTTTTGTTGTTATTTATTATTACTATTATTTCAGATTAACCATATCCTTTAGCTGATCTATAGATGGATAGATAAAAGATGGGCAGCGATACTACAAAGGTTATATATCATTTCTCGCCTGATTTCTTAAATCACATATAACCTATATTCTACCACGATTGCATTAAGAATCCACCATATCATTATATCTCTGTTAGTAGATGATGGATAGTGAACTCAACTATTATTTTCTCAATATTCCACCATATCATCTCACTTAGCTTGTTATAACTCATTTATTCCTTCCATCATAGAGTTTGCTAATAATGGTTGCTAATTTAATATCGTAATTGCTTATTCCGCCGATATCATGCGTTACCAATTCAATCTTAAGTCTGCTGTAAACATTAAACCATTCTGGATGGTGATTCATCTTTTCAGCCTCCATTGCCACTTTTGTCATAAAACCAAATGCCTTAACAAAGCTCTTGAATTCAAAGGTTCGGTTCAATTTACCATTGACCACCTTCCATCCCTTAAGCTTCTTAACTTCGCCCACAATTTCTTGATCTGATAGCTTTTGATAACTATCGCCCGTAGTATTGTTATCTTGCATTGTATCATTATATATTTGCGAACTATGAATTAAGAGAAGCAGCAAGAATGCAAACAGCTATCACAAAAGCTCCAAAATAAATAATAAATGGCCGCCATATGGACAAATTACCACTTATACTAATATAAAAAATGGATAACTAGTCCTTTATGTGGAGCTATTTATCTCATTATGTACCGCTACTGAAACATACTCAGCAAGATTGTGACACTTGTACTTGCACAAACCGAGATTATTCATTATTGCAATGCTACATTAGAGTCAATTTGGAAATTATTTAAACTTGACTCGTGAACGTCGGTAAACTTGTGTATCTAATTATGCAGAGATAAGATAAATTTTACTTATATTCTATTGAACAATAAGTAACGGAGTCTATGAAATTGAGTAGTAGAATTAATGATAACGATGACGATAGTAATGACAATAAGATGTCTCAATTTTTGAACAATAAGTACATTAACATTGAGACATTAAAGAAAAGTGGCCAAGCCATTAGAACACCAGTTTGGTTTATTGTAGACAACGCGAAAATATATAGTAGAACCGATCTGTATTCTGGAAAGGTAAAACGGGCAAGAAATAATCCACATGTACGCGTAGCTCCTTGTGATGCTCGCGGTCGGCCTAGAGGTAAATGGATAGATGGAGAGATTAGAATAGCCAACAGCTCGGAATCCGAAGAGGCAAATCGGCTTCTTAATCAGAAGTATGGCTTGCAGGGAAGGTTAGTTAGAGCATTCAATAAACTTAGAAAAACCAGACCAATTGTGATTTGCGTTGAGATCTAGGTGTACGCAGACGACTCATTTTTTGTCATTGTATATTATTTGAAGCAAAGTGTAGAATAGTTCGTCTACACTGCTCTGTCTCAGCGGGAATTACATATGGATATCTAATTAATGAATAAAAATAGTGATAAATTCAAACTAGACGGAGTTTGATGCATGTGCGATCTTGTAATAACCTGATATGGGTATGCATATACATTATAGATAGGTCGTCTAGTTTACTTGTAGGAAATGTAAAAGGTCTCTGCTATGCTGATCCTAAGAGGCTAGACCTTTAAATATATATATAATGAGTTGCACTGAAAAAGTTATGCCTGAGACGGTAACGAGCGAAGAGATATTCTCAATCTTATCGGACAGAATCTCATCAAATATTCTTAAATCAGCGTATTCTGGTCTCAGAGCATCTTCTACAAATTATATTGGCAATATAAGTAAGAAACAATTCTACGTCAGACTCAAGCGCCTTCGTGAGGCTGGGCTGATAGAAAAGCGCGAGGCCTTTTACAGAACAACTACGCTGGGCTCTTTAATATATAATGGACATATTAAGACACTAGAGGACGCACTTCTCAATTTTTGGCAACTCAAAGCTATAGATCTCCTTAAAGCAAGAAAAGATTTCCCTTTGCATCAAAAAGAAACAGTCGTGGACGAAATCATTAGAGGTAGTAATTTAAAGGACATTGTAAACTCGACCCATTTATCTGGTTTTGCTGTAATCAAGGACTTTAACAGTCTTATAATAGAAACAATCAAACTAATGGAAAATGCTCAGAAGGAAGTTTACTTTGCTTCACGATACCATGATCCTCATGTTGCATCTAAAACATTTGAAAAGTTCGCCAAGGGTGTCACTTTACATATACTTGATGGTAACCCTGAACCAATAAGCGTCGAAAATAGACTTAACGCGATATTAAGAACTCCTCCGAATAGAGAAACATTTGAATTAGTCAACAATATGATAAAATCTTCACGCTTTGATTTAAAAAAGGCAACAACTTTACCAGCTAGCTTCCTTGTAGTCGATGGTATTCAGGTGATCTATGAGACAATCAACTACGCTAATCCAGAACAGTTCACTGTAGCATTAGCTCATTATGATGATAGTTATCTAGGACAACAATTTATAAAATACTTTGAATTGCTATCAAAGGATTCTCTAGCTCCTAAACTTTTGCAAAGGGTCAGAGAATAGAAAACTTATTAGCTATTCAACAATTATTCATTTTGTTCACGCAAACGATGGGCAATTCCAGGTAAAAGCGATTATTGTTGTTAGAATAAGTTTTGGAGGAGTAAATAAAAAGTATCTTTGAACATGCGTATATACTTTCTATTGGATAAATCTGCCATTACCAATATTTAACATTCTTTTCCTTCCCAAGTTATAAGCTCAACTGGTCATCTTCGTTTTGAGGTAGATGCAAATTGTGATCATATTGTGGATATCGAGAGGATTTTGCCCTAAATTGGCCATTGTACGAAACAGTGTTGATAAAAAGGGGAACAATATCGAGTTTAGGCGGTGAGTGAGAAATAAAATGTGTGCACAGCTTAACGAGACACGCGATGAAATAAGAATTACCAGCAGAGATAAATCGAAAGCTCCGTTTATTTTATCTCAGCTGATTCTGTTTCAATCACGAAAAAAATGGGGTACCGTCTACGCACTTGCGACACTAGTTGGACTTTTCTGTGTTCCAAGTAGCGGTCTTGCGCTGTACGAGACTGATATCAAAAATATATTAGCATCAGTGTCAAATGGGATTTTGTTACCAGCTTCCTCTTTTACGATAATAATTGGCATGTATGTTTTTAATGACCTAGTTGACGCTGACCTTGATCGTTCAAATGGAAAGAAACGACCAATTCCAACAGGGCAGGTTTCAAAGAGAGATACATGGATTTTTATAATCCTTACAAATGCAATGGGCATATTATTAGCTTCAATGACATTTAATCTTGCAAGTATGATCATTGCATTAATGATAGTGTCAATTGGATTGATGTACTCTACACCTAAAGTGGCACTTAAAGACAGGTTCATGCTCAAGACATTATCAATTGCTGTTGCTATGATGCTCTGTGCAATACTTGGATCAAGTGCTTACTGGGATACAAAGTACATACATGATAATACTAAGATAGGTAGCTTCATTATGCCTTTACATGCAGTACTGATGCTGGGAACCATGATCTTCGTAACGTCGCCAGTTAGTGATGCAGCCGATATCACAGGCGACACAATGGCAGGTCGACGTACAATTCCAATAGTGATCGGAAGGGAAAATACAATAAAGATGGCTATACTTCTTACCATAAGTATGTCAGCTATGTCTTCGTTACTTTATGGCTTGCATACTATAGGATTGGTTACGACAGTATCAGTAACCCTCATAGCAATTATGACCATGGTATATATGATAAGAAGCTTGAAACAACTACATCATACCAAATCTGTACTAGACCCACGAAAAAAAACTATGCCTCTGCATATAATGCTACAATCAGCACTTATAATTGGTGCCATATTGTTCCGGATATAGTGGAAACTAGAACACTCGCTATGAAGTGCCGGAACAATATTGTTATTATTGTTCTCAATTGATTCTACATTAAGTTGGTAACATGGGCTAATTGTGGTACTCTTGAATTATGGTACATCTCATTTTAGGTCAAACAAAATCGAAAACTGGTTGCCAAAATTGGAAACTTCGCCTCATTTGGAGCCAAACAAAGCACAGTAAACCTATAATAGTGACATTTCATTTTTATATCGTATATATAGGACTATAGGGTATACATGTTAGCCAAAGTATTAAAGAGTATCTCTGATGAGGAATCTCTAGAACTATTTAGATCCATAGCGCTTAAAGATAGTGATAGTGAATCGCTTAGAAAGAAAACCAAAATGACCCGTAAACAATATTATTCAAGAATGTCTAGATTGATGAGAACAGGTTTGATAAAAAGGAAAAATGGAAGACATACTCTGACTGCATTTGGCAAGGTAATTTACGACACTCAAATTACAATTGAAAATGCGATCAATAATTACTGGAAACTCAAGGCAATTGATTCGCTTGAAATGTCTAATGATCTTCCAGCAGAGGAACGTAAAAAGCTTATCGATAATTTGATAGAAAATAATGGGATAAGAGAAATCCTAGCCAAAAAATCCTAAAAACTCTGATAATAACGACATCAAGAATATGTCAAAATATTGATGCTGGTTTCTTCATCTTTGCCATTATCTATATTGATATGTTTTCAAAAGCATGAATATTATTCATATATCCATGTAATTAATATACTTGTACCTAAACGTCAACTTGTCACAATATACTCTTCCTGTACCGTTAATTTTATCAATTTAAGATGTTCTCTTGTTTTTACGTTATAGAACATCGTAGTCGTCGCTCACATAAATGAATGGAGTACACCTTATCATTCAACTCTTACCTTTTCTGTACTACTTTTCTGTTCGTCTAACTTCCTCAATTCAGTTAGCAAGAACTGTTTATACTTATTGCGCTCT
>JBJMFM010000103.1:0-8647 GCA_045808425.1 Nitrososphaeraceae archaeon
CAAAACCAACTTTACTGCTCCATCAAACTTGCAAGCTGATACAACACTTAGCTTTAAGCTGACAGTAACAGACACAGCTGGTTTGTCTAACTTCGATACTGTTTCTATCTTGGTTAGACATGCTGCTACTCCACCTCCTCCACCAACTGAAACAGCGCCAATTGCAGTAGTTGGTCCAGATCAAACGCTCAACGAAAGCTCAGTTGTCACCCTAGATGGAAGTGCAAGCCATGACCCTGATGGTGATCCAATAACGTTTGCATGGGATCAGACATCTGGTCCTCCTGTCCAGCTAAGTACTCCTAATCAAGCCAAAACCAGCTTTACTGCTCCATCAAACTTGCAAGAGGATGCAACAATGTTCTTTAAGCTGACAGTAACAGACAAAACTGGTCTATCTGACAGCATGGTTCAAAAGATAACAGTTAAGCGGTCTACTTCACCTCCACCACCACCACCTCCACCACCAGAAAACGGTACAGAACAAATCTACACTGCAAAGCCAGGAGGCAGAGTATTGACAAAAATGAATCCCTCTGGAGGAAATTGTAAATCAGATGGTATTAGATTCAATATTGCAAATGAACATACTCTAGTAGATAGAGAATCAACTTGGATTTTTACTCTCAACAATGACCCGAAATCTTGTACTGATAAACCATGGTGGAGTCCTAAGATTGGCTCACATGGTAGTACAGGTGAAGGAAGTGGACTCTATGAAGCATCTGTTCCATATAGCGGTGGATTTAAATCGATGCGCACTGAAGGACCTCATCCACAATACCATTCATGTAGTGGTTATTCACATGGGGACGTTCCACCAATGCCAAAAGGAAAACCAATTGGTATAAAGACTGCTCAGTGGAGAATTCCAAATGGGGTTCATGTAGAATTTTGGTATGACTTTACCGGCGGTGGAAAAGGACCTTGGAAAAAATATGCAAGCTTAGACGATACATTGCCAGGACACTGCAACGGTGGTTCAATAAATGGACCAATAGGAATGAATGGAGAATTAATAGGTCCGGCAAAAGCTCAGGATACTATGAGAATGAATGGAGGTTCAGCTACATTTATCAGTGGCTCGATTGTAGAGCTAGCACCAGGTCAAAGTCCTAGAGGAAGTATAGATTCTAGCATTTCAAGCTCAAGTCTAAGTTCAGAAACTGACAATAATGCTATTGCAGTACCACATGCAATTGCCAAAGAATCTGTGTTTGACAAAGGACTAAGTGACGGAGAAAAAGATGCCAAAGAAATAGCACCTCCTACATCTGCTATAAGATCTGATCAAAAAACAATTGAACCTATGACATCTGATGATGTTGACTGTGAATCACCTGACAATCTGTCTGGCCAAGACTCAATTGACTATTGTAAAGGTTATGATCAGGGATTTGCAGAGCAGAACAACATGATGGCAGAGAAGTAATCTCCCCCCACTTTTCTACTCCTAATTCCCATACTCAATTTTTTTCTTCTATTTCTTTTTATAAACGGCTAATTGTTATCATCAGTAACTCTTAGATATACATATTTGCACTTCATTTTATGTCGTTGTTTAGCAAGTCTAGAAGAGTGATAAATTCTCTATTACATTTAGATGATCTGTATCTTTATTGCTCTTAGATATGAAACAGCATCATTTTCAGCACCTATCATCAGCATATAATGTCCAGGTTTCAATTCTATTGAGGGGGTAAATGTAAATGATACATCATGCTTTGAATTATCGTCTTCAATATTGATCGAAAACCATTCTTCACTAAAAGACCCCGTAGAATTTCCAAGATCTCCTGTTGGAGTAAAAGTGCCTGATGCAATCATATGGATATTCATATTATCTGCTATGGCGGAAAAAGTGGATTCTTCCGGTATGACTTTCACTTTTATCTCTTTGCTTTCACCTCTTTTGATTGTAATCTCTTTATTGTGAGGTACAGAAGACAGAACAACTGAAAATGGTAGTAGTTGATCATTTGCATTTACTTTACCAATTTTGTTCTCTGACCATTCTGTAAACCAAACATGTTGTTGCCATTGTTGTTGATGACGATCATCATGCTTTGAATTATCATTGTTATGTTTATCATCATCATTATCTTCAGTCTTCTGTCGATTTACAGAAAATTGAAGCACGTTTGCAATACCGCATGTTTGATTGTTAGTATTAGTATTGCTGCTGTTTTCGATATTACTTGTATTTTTGCTGGTGTCATTGTTGTCAAAATTACTACCACCACCACCACTACTATCACTATGAGAATTACTACTGCAAGAACCCCACAATCTATTCTGTGATGGAACCCAATATTCAATTAATTTCATATCATGAGGATCAAATCTGCCTACCTTGTTACCCTCTTGTTCATTGAACCATAAAGAGCCATCACTTGCTTTCTGTATCCAATATGGGAGAGTATATGCATTTTTAGAAATATTCTCATTGCTACTATTAGTACCTTGAATCTCTTTTTGTTCAGCTGTAATAGCCTCAAATAACCCTTGACCAAATATTCTAGGAGAAGCTTTTGAAGTAACAAATTTTACAATCTTGCCATTATTTGGATTTAATTCATAAAATATACTACTGCCTGCATTTGTAATCCATAAACGTCCTGAATTATCGTCGTCTACAACCATGCCTAAAGGAGAGCTTAATTCAGGTGGCAAATCAAATCTTTTATCAAAAGATTGGCTTTCTAAATTGTATCTGAAAATTTCACCTTTGTTTCCATATGAAAATACTGACACCCATACTGAATTTCTCTTATTATCAACTGCAAGAGAGCCTGTAGTAACGTATAGAGGATCAATTCCATTAAAATCAGTGCTTTTATCAACAGGAATCGGAACCTGCAAAATTCCCTCTGATGTACCATTTTTCATTTTTGATATATCTCCAATCCAAAGAGAATGTGAATAAGTACCTGCAAAGAAAATTCTATTACTTTTTGAATTGAATTCTAATGATATTGGGTAAATTGTACCAAATGAACTAGAGTTACCTGGGATTTTGTACATTTCAAATATCTGTGACTGTTTACTATATCTCCATATTGCATTTTGCTGTGCATCTGTAAACCAAATATCTCCTTGTTTCTTGTTATCTATCTTTACAGACCATACCTGAGAAAATCCAGTTTGATCTTCACGTGAATTCCAAACAGGGATGATATGCTCTTGATCAAATTTATTTTGTTTTAAATCATAGCTCCCTAATACTCCCTTTTTTGTTGATATATACCAAACCCTATGAGCATCACTATCAGTAGCAATACCCAGGGGCATTTCACAGCTTTGGGGAAGCGTATATTCTGTTATGTATCCATTAGTATTAGAAGAATTGGTCGTTGTTGTGTTAACTCCGCAGAACGCATTTTGAAAGTTCTTAACTACTGCTGCAGCAGTTTGTTGTTGTTCTTGTTTCTGTGATATTGTTGAAGAGTTTTGTGCAATTTTATCTATAGTTGAACCCTTTTCATTATTTGCTAAAAGGTCAGAGGTATTTGCATGTACTAGAGTTATACGCGCGTTTTGCGACAAGTCTATTGCTGCAGCGTATTGTTGCTGTTGTTGCAGTATACATACAGCAAAAAACAATGAAATCAAAACTGAGGATAGTAAGCAAATTGAAGAAAAGGTCTTTAACATGGTACAACATTATTTTATTATTTATTTTCCTTTGTAGACATGTACACACATTTGTCTTCACCTCAACTGTTCTTTTTGCTTAGGCTCTATTCTTCTTTGTCTTGCTACTATATATGCAGTTATTCCTACATATATGAATTGAAAGATTTCTATAAGTATTCCCATAGAATTAATTGGTAATGCCCGAGTTGTAATTGGATTTGGAACTCTTGTGATAAAATACAATATGATCAACACTATTGTACCAGCGATTCCTATATAATACCAAATCCTTCCCCATTTTCTTACCATTGGTATTGTCCAGAATAGTTGTGCCATTCCAGCTACAAGAAAGAATATTCCCGTTGTAGGATTTCTTCCTATTAGATTAGAAAACGAAATAAGATGCAATATTCCAGCTATTGCTGTGGCAGCTGCTGCTGCTAAATAATAATAATTAGCGTAATTAGCCATTTTTTGTTTTCACTTTACTTTTTCTGTAAATTTTGCTCGGCATTTTATTTAGATATATATACAAACTTTGACTCTCTTGAGGAGAGTATTGAGTTTGTCTGATACAAATAACTGTCTAAAGTGAGTAATATCTATAAGGATCCATGTAAAAAAGCGAGTGCCATTATAGTGTCAAACAACTGATCTAATCAGTAGAATGAAGAATTATTAGGCTGGTCTTTTCAAGTAACTGCAGGGATCATCCGAAGTCTGTAGACGATAATGTCAGCCAAACTTTTCTGTATTGTATAGTGGATAAAATTTAAAAAATTTTTGAATACTGCGGATGATAATAATATAGTAGTAGTTTCTGGTGTTACTAATAATTTGATAATATCTTACGAGAAAGCCTAATATTGTTTCTATTCTATAACCGTGATATATAAATATGAGCTACAAAAAAATTTGCGATAAAAGGACAGACTATTCCTGATGCTTCTGACGGAAGATGCATCTTTCGCAAGTAATAATGCTTGAATCTTCTATTTATTGTCTTGTGCTTGCTCTGAAATAGCCCATCTCTTGCTTAATATTGAATTTATTTCTACTATGCATATTTAATATTCATCTAGTAATCTTTTGTCTAGGACGACTTCTCTAGACATTCTTAACTTAATGATATAAAAAACTCAAAAGAAAATATAATACTGAAATTTACGTACTAAGAATTAGCTAACAGCTAACTGCTTTCACATAGTATTATACTGTCATATACATATTATCCAATTAATCCTAGTTATGTGTCATATCTCTTATAACAAAAGTGAAAGTCGTGATGTTATAGCCTGAGATAAGATGTTAAAGAGTTTAGTTCTATTGTTGTGCTTTGTAATTGTGGCTCTAGCCATTGTCTATAAAGTAGGAGGAGGCATTGAACAGATGACAACAACAACTACATCTACAGCAGCTATAGCAAAAACCACAGCTACGAGTGCAGCTGCAAAACAGCAACAACCACAGCATCATCCTATAGCTATAAGCAATAACAATCCTGCTTCTGTATCAAACAGCGCAGCAATACAACAACAAAGAGTAGCTCCAGTTAGCAATCTTAGCAACAAGTCTTTGTTATCACACACATCAACCATAGCACTACACGTAAAGGCAGCACCACAGGAAAATGCTATAAATCAACAGCAGCAACAACCACAGCGACTAGTAAAGGTAAGCAGTGGCACAGCTGGACAAAATAGTATGTTAGCATCACCTCCTCCTCCAGTGGTGGCCTCTGATAAGCTAATGTACCTTGGTTATCATGACGATAGTACTGATAATAATTTGATAGAGAACAGCCCTACAATTACTACATCGCTTAGTAATCATGGTAGTATTAGTAGTAGTAGTACCACGGATAATGCATTGACAGATAAGGCCAGTGCTGACGCTAAATCTAGTCGCCATACTAGTACTGATAATGATTTGACAGGGAAGAGCTCTATTAGTACTACATCGCTTAGTAATCATGATAGTATTAGTAGTAGTACAACTGATAATGGTTCTAAAGGTAAGCTCATTTCTGATACTACATTACATAGTAATTACAAGGATGCTAGCAAGTCAACCTCAAAAACAGCATCTCAAGCAAATAATCATGTAAACTATGATAGCGATGTAAGCAACAAAACAAAGAAGAGTAGTCCAAAAGGACACAACAGTGATGAATGTTCTATTGCTGAAACCCTAAAATACCGTAACGTTATAAAACCTATGTCAATGTCCCATGTAAAGAAAATCTGTGGCACCGACCACGACGACTACATAGTTGGTAGTGAAGGTGATGATATTATTTTTGGTTTACATGGTAATGACATAATTATGGCTCTGGGCGGTAATGATCTTGTCTTTGCAGGTCCTGGTGGTAATAGAGTATATGGTGGAGAAGGAAATAATCAGCTATTTGGAGGAGACACCAACAGTAACCTTATCGGAGGACCAGCTGATGACCTTTTAGTAGGAGGACTTGGGAATGATCGCTTGTATGGTAATGCAGGCGATGACATCCTCCAGGGAGGACTGGGAGCAGATTACTTTGACTGTGGCGATGGAGTGGATACAGTTGTAGATTATAGTCCTACACAAGGTGACGTCATATCTAATAATTGTGAAAATGTAAATCTAATTCATTGAACTTCATTCTGACTGTATTTTTTTGCATATAACAGTGAATCTCTAAACGCTTTTTCTCGTCGAACTTTAAACCACATGTCTTGCATTTGAAGACCAACCGTCATTGATAAAAGATAAGTTATAGAAAAGGAGTGTGCTGTAGCTTTTTTAAATATTATGATACACCATAAGTAGACCAAAGTAGTCTTGTCAGGAATGCATTATTATACAAAAAGTAAAAAATCTCAACTCTATTAAAGCGCATCTTGAGAAAGAATTGAGTAGATATCTGCGTTCTGGTATCGATGTTAATTAATGAGATATTCAGACGATAATTTGGAATTATTGGGAAATCGCTCAGAGTCTATTTTACGTACCCTAGAAGCTAATAGTAGACAAACATTACAAAATATCTGCTAAAAACGCAGCTTGACTTGCACCATACCTAAATCCGTCTATGGCTATTAGTGGTATATGTATTCCTCAAAAATAGCAGAAATAAAAGCAGTCTTCAAAGGATTGCAAACTCTATATGAGACATATTTACCAAAAGCAGACCCAATTCTAGTTCATGATTTCTTTTTAAACTAATATTTTACTAATTTATTTAGTTGTCATTTTTTATATGGGCTAAAAATTGTAAATTTTTGATATCAAGAAAAAATCCAGAGAACTGAAAAGTACTCATGAAAATTAGTTATGATTCTAGTTTGATTGACTGTTATGAATTCCCAAAGCGTAGACTTTCTTGTTGGTAATCTCACGAATACATTGATGAATTCATCCACTTGTCTCCAGTTTTCAGTAATTGTTATTCAAATAGATGATTATTCAAATCTTCAATTTTATCAAGTAACGGCTTTAAGGCTGATTCAATAATCTGTCGAGATTGTTTATTTATTTATTTCTTGTTCATATTTGTCAATTGTCATAGTGACACCATCTTCTTTACCTCATTTTGTTTCTTGTAATACATGGTCAGTTCTGTCAAATAGTAATCCCGGACCAATATTTGATAGACTCTCCCGTAATTTCTGAAGTCATTTTCTCAATATGGCAGTACCCATTTTCTTAAAATTTTCGTTTAGCAATTCAATGGCCTTTGGCATTACATATTCTTTTATGCTCTTGTGTAGTCCCAATTAGTGAATCTCATTCTTAGCTTCTCAATTATCCATTCCCAGAATTTTTCGTTATCATTTAATGCTTCTGTAACACTATTGATTTCAATACGTTTGGTTGCAACGTAGTCAATCCATTCTTCTGGATATAAGCCAGCAAGTTCTCCTCCTTGTTGTAATGGCTTTAAATGATTACAACCTGGCTTGTATTCCTCCTCTACATCTTCAATATCAAGTCCAAGGTCTTGTAATGTTTCAAAGTCAATTCCAATCCTATATGCATTAGGTGCTTTAGCTGCTAGAACCAAACCAGAAGCATCAAAGTCTGTTAATATAGCAACCTTGCAACCTTCTTTCTCTGATTTCTTTGATAAGATTTCAGCATATTCTGTTAGAAATCCTCTTGTATTGAGAAGAGCAATTCCTTTCTCATCAGCAAACACGCTTAGTTGTTCTGCCACTCCTTCTTTTTCTATAATCAAAAGTGCTATGCCGTACATACTTAATTGCTCTATTTCTTTAAGCCCAACATCCATCCATTTATCTTTAAAATAAAGCTGCGCTCTGTCAGCAGCCAGTATGCCTATTTCTTCACGTTTTACACCTAAATCTTCCTCACAGACTTCTTTAATCAATCCTGTGATATAATCACGGTCGATTTCTTCGTTTGTGTAATGATAAGTTTCAATCAGCAATTTGCGAGTTGCATAGAACACATCTGATTGAGTCCACCAATGCTTCAGTCTTTGTGCTGCAGTCATTGAATTCCACTTGTGTTTTCTATCTTCTAAGATTTCCAACAACACGTGTCGCTTCGTGGGCCTACCATCTGCTAGAGAATGGCCACCACCACCCACACACGCCAATACAGTTGTTTTAGCTACATCGTCAGCAAAAGGACTAAAGTTTATTCTGGATTTGCCGTAACTTTGGTAATCAATTTTTGGACATATCAGGTTTGCAAGAATTAAACTATGAGGTTTTCTAGATTTGTCTTTAGAATATGCATATCCAAAATGCGCAAAGATATCGTAAATCGAATTTGATTCGTATGTATATTTGCTGCCATTGGTAGTCCAATTAAATTTACATCCACCAAAAGGTGTCCATCCAGTGTTAGGTAATGTGGAACCATTTATTGCTTGTTTGAAGACTAGGTTATTACTTTGTAAGGATAAAACATCATGGAAGATAGCAATCTCAAAGTAGAATGGAATTTGTGTACCATCGCTGTCACTGTAAAACCCAGTAGTTGATCTGTATTTCATTTCCTT
>JBJMFM010000104.1:0-7425 GCA_045808425.1 Nitrososphaeraceae archaeon
AGATTTTAGATTCTCATATATATGGGGGAAAAGCGCGAAGATCGGCGGTCAAAAAGTAGGTCTAGATAATATGCTCATCGATGAAGATGTCCTGACAATAATTAAGAGGACTAGTGCACCTTGATAACCGATGACATAGGACAATATCCACAATAATGCTAGTTTTTCTCATATCAAACAATCTAACAAATATACAAATATTTCGACTGTTATTTTTGAAACTAGTTAAAGAAACTATTCCTTTATAATTTTATAGGTATACTAAAGATGACTTTAAAGGTATTCTATCTAGCTATGACTAACTACTTTATAGGTATTCTATCTAGCTCCTTCTGTTCTACACTCGCCCAAGCTCCAATCGGGGTATCTGGATTCACATTTGCGCTTGATCCTGTGATCTCGCTAATGACAATTTCTTTTGGATTCATCGGTGGCCAAGCCATTGCTACATATTCGCCAGGTGTCCCTGCTTTATCAAGACTTGCCTTTTGCATTTTAACTTTCTCAAAGCCTTTCGAAGCCAATTTGTCTTGTACTTGATCAAATAGTTGTTTTTGTCCATGAACTATGATGTAAACAGTTTTGGTACTATCTATTATTGAAGGCAAAATTTCATTACACTCTTTGATGCTATTTAATGACTCTAGGTATAAACGTGTTGTTGATATAGCCGATAATTTTATGTACAGTTGTGACCATAATAAGGGACTCCCATATGGGCATGATTTTCCCGGAAAATATTTCAGAGCGCATTGCAGCATTTGTACACGGCAGGCAAGATTTTCCATTTATCAACAGTAACGAATTGATATGTATTTTTTTCCTTTACGGGAAGAGATGGAAAGTCAGCAGCGAAAACGAATACAAAGAAGCTATTGATCTTGCTCATCACACTTTTGCTAAGATATCGAAGGACATAACAGCATGTACTGACAATCCCAAAATAAATATGATCACTGAATTTGCTCGTAGCCACTATATCAATAGAGGATTACAAATCGTAATAGAAAAGAAGAGTCAGAATGACAACGGCAAGGAGCGACTATTTTCAGATCCAGCAATTTTATCAGACTGCTTTGTTAGACATGTAGCCTATTACAACCAAGAATATTTTTTCGAAGTATATGGCCCATTTAAAGATTCGGACATAATTAAGGATATGCACAAATACTTGCTAGGAAGGATGGTTATGATAGGATATAACAGAAAAGATGGTAAGTCGCTGCCTTTTAATCATCCTCTCATCCCATTATACCTATGGATGGCGCAATTTGTAGATTAAGTCGCAATAAAAAATAGATATGTACTCATCGATGCTATTGAAAAAAGAAATAATAAATAAATGCAGATCAAAATGTTACATTATCATATATATCGAATTGTTTATTATAACATGTATTTATATTTAGAGATGTATTAATCGAAGGCTGGAAGTTGACTGATGATCTACAATCCTATCTGTGTATTTGATTCTGGTCTTGGTTCTTTGTCAATCATACGAGAGCTTAGGAGAGAGATACCCCACGAGAACTTGCTTTATTTTGCGGATAAATCTCATTTTCCGTACGGTACTAAACAACGCGAGGAATTGCATGAAATTATAACAAATACGATAAACTATTTGGAAAAGTACAAACCAAAACTCATTATCATTGCATCCACAACACCGTCTCTTAATATATTAGATGAAATTAAAAAAAATGCGAGCATACCATTGATTGGTGTTAGACCTCCGCTTAAAGAGGCATGTAGACTAACAAAGAAAAAGCATATCGGAATTATGGCTACGCAAGCAAGCATCTCCAGCAAAGCTCTTGCAGAACAGATTAAGAAGGAGGTGCCCCAACACATCCTCGTAACTAAGATTAATGCCTCACCTGTAATAGAACTAGTAGAAAATGGTACGTACATTACAAATGAGCGCAGAACGTTTGATGTCATATCAAATATGATAGGTGACGAACTTGACGAGAAAGTAGATGTCATAACACTATCTAGCACTCATCTTCCATTTGTGAAACGATACCTTAGTTCCTTACTACCCACAGTAAAATTTGTAGATCCCGCAAAGATCGTTTCAAGAGATGTTAAGAAGTTTTTGTTGTCTAATAAAAAATTAAGGAAAAGTGGGGTTGGCAGATTAGAGGTGTTCGTTTCGGGTGGAAAGAGACAGTTTGAACAAATAATTCGTATAATGGGAATAAGAGAACCTGTCCAGGAAATAGCTCTTAATTTTTAGCACTACACACAACAAAAATTGGCAACTTGCCTTGTCGACTAGTAAACTGCAAAAAAGATTTCTTCATGGCTATTTAATGTACACTGTCAGAGCTATAATTCTCGTTTAAAATGAATTCAATAGATGATACTGGGAGATATACCTTATTCGAATTCCAAGTGTACCAACATTTTTAAGATTGGTGCCAATTCAAGAACATATCAGCAGCTTGAAAGAAGAAGTCTCAGTAATCGCAGGCCCATCCTCCTTTGATCTAGCTGCCCGTATAGCCAGGAAGTTGGATACGAACTTAGTTCCGGTCGATGCACGCATCTTCGAAGATGGTGAAAGCAAACTAAGAGTGGGCAAGACGGAAAAAAAATGTTGCATAATAGTACAGTCAACATATCCTCCGACGGATCGCCATCTTCTTCAGGCATTGATGATGATAAAAAAATGTGCTGACTGTAAAGTAGAGAAGATTTATGCAGTTATCCCTTATATGGCATATGCACGCCAAGACAGGGCATTTCTAGACGGTGAAGTAGTCAGTATGGCACTAGTGGCTAGACTCCTTGAGACTGCAGGCATAGCCCGACTATTAACAGTAGATGTTCACAGCCCATTTGCGTTGTCATATTTCACAATCGATGTCGAAAATATCTCTTCTATACCGGTTTTGGCAAGTTACACTGCAAACAACATATGTTTGGATCGCCCAATTGTGGTATCTCCAGACTCCGGCGGGAAAGAAAGAGCTGCAGAGTTCGCCAGAATATTAAATGTTGATATGATTGCCCTTAGAAAGTTCAGGGATCGGGACACAGGACGATTGTCGATTGATGAAAGATTAGATACAAATGTGGAGGGAAGAGATGTAATTCTCGTTGATGATATGATAAGCAGCGGCGGTAGCATAGCTGAAGCTTGTAAAGCTCTCAAGAATTGTAAATCCGGCAAGGTATACGCCATATGTGCACACGCCTTGTTGATCGGAAATGCTATGAGTACAATAAAAGCTGCGGGAGTCGAAGATATAATTGCAACAAATTCTGTTCCAAACAAATCAGCCAAGGTTGATTTAAGCGCGATTATTTCAGCAAACCTAAACAGATTAATCCACACATATTAACTCTACTCATCAATAGCATTAGACAGAGATTCTTCACTTTGAAATTTATTTCAAATGAGAACTCAACTAGCGCATAGGCTGAAAGATAATGTAGCATTTTGATCACAATGCATTTCTACGATCAAAAACCGGGCTGATATACATCCTGAATTTCTTGATAGATTATGTGACGCGTTTGCTCGAGATACAATTGGGTATGAATTTTACCACTGATTAATTATTTTATAGACTCCATGAAATTGATGAAGTACCACAATGTTAGTAAATAAATGAATATAATATTTTAGTACCGTTACAAAAAAAGGGAGGCCTGACCTTTGCAATTACATTTACCCATATACGAGTTACTGAGGTCGCAGCTATTCAGCGCTAAGTATGAGGCAGGAGCCTAAAATGGAAAGCCCTCTCGCATCAATCCAGTTTTCTGTCCCTGCAAATATGTTGGTTTTACCTGCTGTTCTCCTTGTTTTACCTGCTGTTCTCCTTGTTGGTCATCTGATTGATCATTGCCTCGAGCAGAGCTTGATTGATCTTTCCCTTGTCCTTGTCCTTGGTCAAACACTTGACTGTAACAGTCCTTTACTTCCGCTAGTGTGAGATCACCATCTGCTGCAGAACCTGATTGACACTTCGATAACTTTTTCAATTCCTTTGTAGAGAGACCGTTAGTATCCGCTGTGGCTCCACTTGTATCACCAGCAATGCTGGCGGCAGATTTTCGAGGGCTAGACTTGTCTTCACCATCGGAGTTTGTTATTGTATTTTTTGGATATGTGGCGCTTCCTTCTTTCTTTGCGGCAAATGCAAAGCCAACAAAACTACTCGCAACTATAAGCGATGACGCTATGGCAATAGCAAAGAGAGCCGCCGTTGTTCTCTTAGTAAACATTACCATTGATGATAACGCTAGGTTTTTAAGAAATATGAAAATAAATAAAGTGCATTATATCTTTAAGATACTTATCCACAACGTTTCTACTAAGTATTAACGATTCAAAGACTAGTAAAAATTACATTCATCCCTCAGTAGAGAAAAACAAACATGAAAACAAACGTTACAACATACTATAAGATTGTCCAATTAAAATGCGTAAAGGAATTAGAGGTGGATTTCGTACTGATGTATAGATTAGTTAATTCAGCTTGCCCTGGTATCACTAATCTTGTATCAAAAATGATATATTATATCTATAAAACTCAAGCTAACTAGCAATTACAATCTGGACACTCTTCGATGAAAACTTTCGTTGCATTTCTATCTTCAACGCCAAGGATAAAGCCCGTTCCCTTACAAGTTGAGCAAACTTTCATGCAAGACATCTATAATTAGCGTATGTTATATAAAAATTTTCTGACACATAAGGAAGTTTTAGTTTTGTTTCTCAAGTCGCACTTCCGAAGTCTATTTTATTCAATTCATTCATAATCCATTAGATCAGGCTATAGAATCGGCAAGATTGAATAAATTTATACAAGCGAATATTTAGAAGTCCTTGGCCAAGACATTTGTTGTTTTTAAGGTTGATGTCGGCTTGTGCATTATCGTAATAGGACATCAGTTGTGACAATTGTTTTCAGCAGCATAATCAAAAAGTAATGATGCGACTAGAACGTCCACAATAATAATGCGTGCTAGACCTCCGGATCCACATCTGGATTGTCATCTCCGTCCATATCATGATCTGCAGACTTCATTTGCTCATATTCAGCCTCATCTTTGCCATCCACTTGCTCCGGCGTTACATCAGTTGCCTCAGGTCTCTCTTGTTCTGGTTTCACTATTGCCTCCTCCGGTACCTCTGGAAAAGGATTTTGTTTTTTGGCCTCCTTCATTGTCGTCTTTTATACAAGCATAACATGATTTATGATGCTTTCCATCACATTGAGTGAGAATAAAATAGCATGGATAGCAACACCGCTTGACACACAATAAATTCAAACTATGAGCGACAATCTTTGCAGTGGGAAAACAAATTAAGTATAGCACTCGGCATAATTTTGTTTCGTGACTTAATTGTCGTAACATATCCCACTAGCGTTATGAAAATGCGTTAATCCTACATAATTTCACGATCAAAGATTGCCTGTATGCTCTGAAATACTCTTACTAGTACTACTTCTATGTTATTAAGAAATAAAGAATGCACCGCTTGCACGCAGGCACATTTGCGTGATAACATCTCTGAAGAACAGTTATGGCAGCTGTTGCTAATAAGGGAGCAAAAATGACACTCTATGATCTATTCCTTTTTCCTGCTGCCTGCTGCTATGAAGTCTAATATATGGAAAGGATTTTAATATGATGGTATTAATCTTTCACACATCAATCATGAAAGTCTCTGATATTATGGCAAGTAAATTGATCACCATTAATTTAGAAGACACTGTTTCAAAAGCCTTAAAAATTATGTATGAAAGTAATACAAGCCATTTACCGGTAGTCGATGAGAATGGTAATTTTCTTGGTATGATATACGCTAAGCAATTCCTTACAGTAAACGCGATGCCTAGCTCAAAGTTAAAAAGCTTTCTTACCAAGACACCCATGTTAAATCTAAACGATAGTGTTGAAAAAAGTGTTGAGCTATTCATGACAACTGGAAATCCTGCATTACCTGTACTCGAAGATGGGAAACTATACGGTATTGTTAGGGAAAATGATGTTCTACTGACTTCAGATTTCGGCCGTGCAATAGTTGATCAGATTATGTCTGGAGCTGTAGTTGTAGAAGATGACTCCACACTAAGCAATGCGCTGTCAAAGATGCGTCGCTATAATATTTCAAGACTTCCCGTAATTAATTCAGGCGGGGTGCTGATTGGTGTTCTCGCCGCTTTAGATGTTGCAAATCTTATTGCTGTTCCTAAGGAACGGGCTACAAAATCTCCTGGCATTGGTACCGCGGTCGCTATTAGAGACGTTAAAGTTAAAGAAATTATGAGGAAAGCAATATCTGTAGAAACAGGCACCAGACTAAACACTGTAATTGAAAGATTCAGGGCAAATCAAGAAGTTATTGTCACAGGAAATGCAAGACCGATTGGTATAATTACACCAAAGGATGCTTTAGAACTGATCCTACCGAAGCGAGCCGAGCCTACAATCCATATTGCCCACATTGATGAACATGATACCCGTAGAGAAATAGAAGAACAGTTTACTAAGTTCCTAAAGAAAATACAAGGAAAACTAGAAAATGTTCAGCTTGTAATTGTTTATGCAGACAAACACAAAACTCATAAGTATTCGCTTAGAGCCAGAACGATAACTGATAAAGGTGTAATTGACGCGAAGGCTGTAGGCTATGATCCTTTAAGTGCTTGCAAAGAACTAATATCAAGACTTGAAAGGAGAATAAAGTCTGACCATAGTCAAAAAGTGAGAGGTAAGCAACATAGAGATTCCGGTAGAAGTCTATCTTGGCAAGAACGACTTAAATGATGGCGCAGATGAGGAGATTCGAACTCCTGATCGCCCGAGGGCGAATCGGCTTACCGGCGCTTGTCATCTCAAGGCCGACGCATTATTATGTTCGTCTAGAAAGAAGACCACTCTGCCACATCCGCGCTACCAGTTTCTTTTTAAGTTCCTACTATTATATGTTAATTACAAGATAAAATCGCTTTTTTCTACGACATATAATTCTCTAAAAATTTGGGATGATTTGTTGCTGCAAATATAAACGGTATTTCGGAAATGAGTCTGAAAATTTAGAGATTCTGCATTTCTTTTTGAGTCCTTAATACTAATTATGCAAAAAATTGAGTAGTATATCACTACATCAGTACACTATCTATAGTAAACAAGTTTGATTCGGAGATCATCCTCCGGCTAGGAGCCTGTTTACAAGAGGATTAGTTTTAATTGGCAAAACGTGAGAAACCCTTACCTACAGAAGGACAACTGCCAAGCCTATATACTCTCAAATAAAATGAAAAAAGACCGGAAGGCCTTTGGTGCCAAATAGTCCTGATCTAAGGTGTGCAATAGATGGAAGCGGTGGGTCTGCATTCGCTTATCATGTTACAGATCAAGTCATATCTAACAGGAAAGATTCAAGGAGGAATCCTTGTT
>JBJMFM010000105.1:0-7194 GCA_045808425.1 Nitrososphaeraceae archaeon
TAATCAATCTCTTTTAGTGCTCTAACCGCTTCTTGATGGTCTATAAAACCATCACCTATAGGTATATGTTCATCTTTCTGTCCATGATTGTCATGCCAATGAATATGAATTATCTTGTCTCTAAATGTGTTTATGTAGTCAATTACCGAGGCCATTCCTCCAGAGGTAAAAGCATGCGGGATGTCTAAATGAACAAATAACATATCAACATTATCAATGATATATTTGAATTCATCTATGCTGTGTATTCCATTTGAAAGTGGAACATTCTCTAACATTATATCTACTTTATACTTTTTAGCTTGTCATATAATTTCTCTAAGACTTTTATCAAATTATCTAAAACTTGCTTTCTTCCTTTTCCATAAAACATACCATTTATGTTAGCATGAAAATTTATTAGATCTATGCCTAGCTTTCTTGCTGTTTTAATTTCTCTTATTGCCTCAAGAATCCAAGCGTGTCTGATATAATCATAATCTGAAGCTAAATCTATCCAATAGGCGGTGTGAGCAATTGGTTTTTGCTTGAATTGGTGAAGCAACTTTACTATTTCATCTTTCCTCTTATTGATTATGTCTGGATTTCCTTCAGGTCCTTCTATACCTATTTCCACATAATCAAAATTCAGCTCATGTATTTTGCCTATCTCACTTATTATATCATTTGAAGGGTTGGTAAGTAATCCATATGATGGCATAGAATCAGAGCCTAGATGTATAAGGTAGTTTCGTTTCTTTTATTATTTTAGATTCATTAAAAGCAAACTTTGGATGTTTATGAAAAGATAAGAATATCTCAGCTGGAATCAATTACGAAAACATGTGTATTTTAAGGTATATAAAAATAAAAGTATTTATGCTAGCAGAAAAGTACGTATGTATGTATTTACTCAATGTCATAACTACACCAAGACCTCTTTATGAATATGAATGTCAATTTGCTATTTGTGAGTCATGTTTTTGGTGTGCTACTATTTTTCATAAAGCAATAAAACAAGAGCAGGAAGAATATGTTACTGAGAGTAGTAATAATAACCCTCAGCAGCAGATATGCCCAACATGTAAAAACAAAAGTATTTCATCAACACCTTTAGCTAAGGACGAACGTTATACAATAGCAATGGAAGGTAGACGTGGACTTAATGCTCTAAGAATTATATAGTAAACCATTATACTCAAATGCTCTGGTTCCAATCAACTATATTTTCATTTAATGATGGGAGAGGATCTGAGAAATCTATCCCAAATGCTTTCTTTGGCGTACTTTACTAGCCTTAAGAAACACTAGGCTTCTCTCCCCAATACAAAGAACTATCCATTATTTTATTTCGTGAGCAAAAAGAACGTAGTCTTGGGTGTCTGAGCAGTAATAGTACTTAGAATAAGTTGTACATTTAATGCCCTTTAATACCACTTAATACCACTGTTTAGTCGCGAATCAAAACTGACATCAGCTGCAGACATTGATAATACAAAAAACAACGTCGCCATGAATCTGCATTAATGACTGCAGCTCATATTTTGGTATGTTTAACTCAAGAAGGTAAAAGTCACGAAGAGATAGCGATGGAGGATTTTGATAATAATTTAGAATTGGTATCTGTTTGGATAGATTACATGATTGGAATAAATTGGATGTATAAGGATGGTGGTGAAAAATGGGTAGCCACAGATGAAGGAAAAAAATGGATAGAAAAATACTACAATAAAAGAGATGACTAACGCAAAGTGCAGAACATCTGGATGTGTATATGCATATAGGACCTAGATTCAGATGTCTTACACATGAAATCTATACGATCGATTTATATGCTATTAATGGCCAATTTTGCAGGAAATGTCAAAAGAAGGAACATCTTTAATTAATTATGATCCCCCAAGTCTAATTATTAAAACGCCTGATCGTTCACCAACATCACTGCCAATATTCATTTTATGTGATATATGTTATTGGTGCGCAACTTATTTTGATAAGACTAGAGTACCGATGGATAGTAACTGTCCTCAGTGTAATGCAAATAATAATGAATTAACTAGCTTTCCTATCATGTCAAATGAATCATTTACTTTTGATCATAATGGCAAACGTGGAGTAGAACTGGAGTTTAAACCCAGACGAAAAGGTAAGTAGGATGCTATCCGTGTTGCTATGGTAACTTAGTTTGCTTCTAACTGTTGCAACTAACGAGTTTTATAATATTGCTTCATATTCTAAAATAGAGAATTTATTTTCCAAATATAGGGGGATCAAATCTCAATTTTAAAACGAATAACATGTCAGTATACTGACTGGTCAGTTATGTTTATTAATAGCATTTACTAATATCATTTAATCTAAAATATGATGCTCAATAATAGAATTAGCAGCCTCATGAGATCTCGCCCTATGACTGTATCAGTATCGGTATTGATTTTAGCCACGATAGGAGTTTTTATCCAGACAGAAGGAGCAAGTTGGGATGTTACATCTCATTTGCTAAGACGTCCTGAAACCTTCTTTACGCCTTCGCATACCATGCTTTATACTGGTGTTGGTTTATCGATTATAGCTGCAGCAATTAGTGCACATTTGTTGCGAAAGAATGACGCAGAAATTCGAACCAAGTCATTTAGCACTGCTTTAAAATTGCTTATAATAGGATCTGTGATCTCATTAGTAGCTGGTCCGTCAGATTATTTATGGCATCAGGTATTTGGAGTTGATGGATTGCTTAGTCCAACTCACCTAACTTTAGTTACGGGTATGCTAATAAATTGTATTGCAGTCGTATTAGGACTTGCTAGGATAATTGTACATTTTCCAACAGCAAGAGAAAGAAGATTGAGGACATTGATTAAGGCTGCAATGATTCCTGCGTTTGCAGTTATGTGGGTTATGATGATATGGTATGTGTACATGTTTGCTTTGCCACTCTCTAATGGCCAGCATTTTAACTTTAACCTAAATCCAACTCATGAATCAATAATTTCTGTTATTGCTTTACCTACGATTGGTTCTATAGTTTTTATAACTGCATCTAGGACTATTGGAAGATTTGGAGCAGCTAGTGCAGTAACTGCATTATTGCTAGGGATGAATTCATTTGCAAACATAGTACCATCTAACCAATTAATGCCTTTTCTACCCTGGTATCTGATGCTTATAATACCAGCAATACTTGCAGATTTGATATTAAACAAGTCTATAATAACTACAAGATCAAAGAAGACACTAAAGGACGAAACATCTGTGATAATTTCAGGTGCAATAATTGGTTCAATATTCTATATACTAGGTTATCCTATGCTTCCAATGACATTTGCAGAACCCCTAAGCTATACTTTCCATTCAATGAATGATATACTGATAAATTTCGTTAGAACTCTTCCGTTGGTATTCGTTTTCACTGCAGTTCCTGGAGTCGCAATGGGAATCACTGGCGCGATTATATCGGTAAACAAAATAAAAGTATCACGGACGAATATTCCAAGCAACACATTATCTGAAGTGAAAAATAATGAACTATTATAGAACATAAGGAACAGGAGAAAAGACGTGTGTCCCAAAGTTACCTCAGGATACAAGACAGATATAAAAGAAAGAATAGTTCAATCTGCTATCCAATGTTTTTCCAAATATGGGTTCGATAGAAGTAGGATGGATGATATATCTCAGAAAGCAGATCTAAGCAAGGGAACACTATATCTCTATTTTAAGAGCAAAGAAGATTTGTTTTATGCAATTTGTGAAAATAATCTTAAAGTGCTAAGAGAGCAATTATCTCAGATATTTGTAACAACAAAAGAAAATCTATTATTTGATGCAGAACAGTTTTACGATAACCTCCACAAACTGGAAAAGAATGGTAGTGAAAAAGTATTTTTTGAAATAGTAGCTGAATCATCACGTAATCCAAAGCTGCAGAGAATACTATATGAGCAAAGAACAAAAATATTTGATGTTGTTAAGGAGTATTTAGATCTTCAAGTTCAAAAAGGATTCTTTAGAAAAGACATAGATACAGAAGCCATAGCATCAGGACTGGTAGCCCTATATAATGGATTAGCTGTAAGTAAATTTTTAGGAATAAGCGAAAATTTGAATAAAAAGGCCTGGGCCGGAACAGTTAAAGCTATCATTACCAGTATAAGTTAACACCATCATACAAGGAGATGTCTCAGCTGTCTCAAGTATGAACTTTCCATTCTATGTCTTATTGTTATAATGACATATGATTTCTGAAAGGTAGATGAATCTTCTACCAGCAAAGCTCAAATCGTTCCGAGCCGGTATTGTATGCAGTGGCAAAGACCAATCTGAATATAGCGATCAGTTAGTAACAAATCACATATCGTGGACACAAATAAATAATATGATAGTAAGAAAACTTCTTTCACCCGTAAGGTTTAGCTGATGATAACAAACAGAAGTAGCATGGATATATAATGACGACGTCTTCTCAATTAATTATATATTCTAAATGGTAGAATCAAAAAAAGTTAAACTAGAGGTAGAGATTGAGGTTCATATGCAACTTGACATCATTGAAGATAAGCACAGATTAAAAACAATAGAGGATGGTCTAGTAAGAAGTATTTCAAAAGGTCTGTATGAAGAAGGAGTATCTTTCAGAATAAATAAAGTCAAGTTTAAAACATGAAATTAGATTAGATAGAGTGTAATCAACGAGTTAATTTTACATGTCGTTTCTTAATACTATTTTTTGATTGTTACAAGATATTCTTATGTTTGTAAACAAGCTTATTAATTACAAATACTGTTTATAATCATTGCAGAAAACATGTCCTAAATGTAGCATGAATTTTAATGTCTTGAATCAATAGATTGCTGGTGCTTTCATTTGGAAAAATACTGCCATGTAGACAGATCGATTAAAGATTGTATATGTAATAATTGTTTGTTAGCTCGCGAGGATCATAGTACCTTTTGTAAAAAGGCTTACAAACAAATCAACACAGAACGATAAACCAAATTACATATGATCCAGCTAAAAACTAACAAGGATACTCAACTTCGAAGAACTTCAACTTACCAGGATACGGAATTGACATTCTAAGCCTATGTGAGTTCTTTATCATGAATCCATACCTACAAAAACCAAACTTTTTGATGTCTGCAAGATGTTTAGTTGTATCTATTTCAAGGTCTGTTTTCTTTTTATATTGTTTGACATCGTATAATATTGCAGAGCCTATAATTGCTCCGTATGTAAGCTCACTATGATCAATACCTAAGAATTCCGATCTTTCCTTATCGATGTTCTTTGAAGCGATAGTTCAAAAATTGCACATAACTTTCAATTCTTGCGCCTTTAGTAGCAGTAATATTCGACTAAATTATCTCATTTGTTTACATATATGATAAAACTACAAGCAACGAAGTTTGCGATAACTTTAGCTGTAATAATAATAGTTGCAGCAGCAATAACTCCAATAAAATCACTAGTATTTGCACAGAGCGCTTCAACAACAACAAACAGCAGTACAGGCGCTGGATCTAACACTAATTCAGTAAAGACTTTGCGCATAGGCTACTTTCCAAACATAAACCATGCTCAGGCAGTGATTGGACTGGGAAATGGAGCTTTTCAGAAGACATTGGGCAAAAATGTAAATGTCCAACCGACTGTATTTAATGCAGGCCCATCGGCTATCGAGGCATTAGTTGCCAAAAAGATTGATGTAACATATGTTGGTCCTAATCCAGCCATTAATGGCTATGTAGTATCAGATGGAAAAGATCTCAAGATAATTGCAGGTGCAAGCAGTGGAGGAGCATCATTTGTAGTTAGAAACGACGCAGGCGTCAATTCGCCTAAAGATTTCGCTGGTAAAAAATTTGCCTCTCCACAATTAGGTAATACTCAGGATATAGCTCTACGATCTTATTTACAAAAAAATGGATTTAAAACAACAGATCAAGGTGGTAATGTAGCAGTGGTAGCCGTAGCCAATCCTGATATACTTACACTATTCTTAAAGAAACAATTAGATGGTGCATGGGTGCCCGAACCATGGGCCAGCAGATTAGTAAAGGAAGCCAATGGAAGAATATTTTTAGATGAGAGAAGCATATGGCCAGGTGGAAAATTTGTGACAGCCAATATAGCCGCAAGTACAGATTACCTTAAGAACAATCCAGATATAATAAGTAAATTATTAGCTGCACATGTAAACGAAACCGTATGGATAAATAACCACAAGGAGGAGGCTATAAAGACATTCAACACACAAACTAAAAAACTTACAGGAAAAGCTATTGCAGAGGACGAACTAATACAAGCTTTTTCGAGAATTGATTTCACATATGATCCACTTAAACTGTCGCTATTTCAATCAGCCAACAATGCATATGATCTCGGATTCTTAGCTAAGGGTAAGCCGCATCCAGATCTATCAGGAATATTTGACTTGACATTATTAGACCAAGTGTTGAAATCAAAGGCATTAACACCAATAGAAGGAGAACAACGATCTCCTCAAAGTTCTTCAGGAGACAACCTTGGCGCAGCAGAATAGCTAAGTCTTATCTCTCTCTTTTTTTAACCTTTTTTCTTTCTGAATTTTATACAGTAAGGAGCGGTTCAATGCATAACTGCAGCTTCAATTGATGTGCTGTGATAATAGATTATAACAGAACGGAATCAAGTCATGGCATCTCATCATCATTCCATAGTAACAAAAATCCTTGTGTTTGCAAGGTCATCATGCCAACTATGGAATTTTTACTATTCAATCTGAATATTTAAAAAATTAGCAACGCTAATAATCCAAAATAGCCTGAAGATTTGCGACAGTGGTGAGTAGATAATGACTTTATTTTGTTTTTGCTGTTGCTGTATTCATTCTAAGAACATCTACCTGACCGCTATGCAGCCAATCCTTTAGCTCTTCGTGACTTGGCTTTGCATCATGCTTCCCTGCTAAATGAAGATGTAAAAGAACATAGTTAACTTGATTTAACAACGGTTTGTTTCCTTCATCTCCCTTACGGGTCTTTTGTCTTAGATCTTCAGGAACTGTAGCCCACCAGTTCTCAAAGCTTCTTTTTCCTGCTGTACTTGCTTTTTGACCATGTCCTTTAGGTAATGTCATAATATATGCATATTATAATGATATTATTTTAGAGTTACTAATATCTGCGAAAGGGGATTCCTTTTCTTTGCTACTAACAAATCTAGAATCGTGTGAG
>JBJMFM010000106.1:0-7090 GCA_045808425.1 Nitrososphaeraceae archaeon
GAGAATAATAATTCAATAAATGCTTCCAGTATTCTAGAAGTATACCTAACTTGCTGGTTTGACCAGCTAACTTTATCACCTCTACTCTACTGAGCCATTGTCTAAAATTGTAAGTAGAATGAAATGTTGTAACTATCGGGACATTGCATTGTTCATAAAATAAATCAATATTGGTACTGATCTTTTTTTGGATTGATAGAATCCAATTTCAATCCATATAAGCCATGTTCATACTGTACATGTACTATATCTGGATGTAACTTATCTACCATTTTTAACAAGACATCTGAATTATGTATATTTGTTGGTGAAAGCCCACCAAATTGTCCATGGCCTTTTTCATTACTTGCTATGTATACTTCACAGCCTAGTTTTATCAGATTTTTTGTCAAATTGTATGTATAACGTCCTATGCCGCCCTGTATGGGGGGATACTCTACAGAAACCATTAATATGCGAATGATTTTTTCAGCTACCGTCTACCTACCCCGGACTTGCAATAGATATGTACGGTACGAGATATATTAAACATAAATTATCAAAAATTCCACTAGATGTTTTCAAAATTCTGAGTTAACATAGTTATCTAAAATTAATAAATCAAGGAATCATTTTTGCACGCACAGTCGAATAGGGAATCGCCACTATTCTCGTACCGTCCGCTCTTATCCCCAGATAGATATGGACGGTACGGGATATATTAAACATGAATTATCAAAAGTTCACTAGATGTTTTCAAAAATCTGAGTTAACATAGTTATCTAAAATTAATAATCCAAAGAATCATTCTGTATATACAATCAATTAGGCAATCACCGCTTCTCGTACCGTCTATTCTTAACCCCTATGGACGGTACAGAAATTGATCGATTTTTATTATTCATTTATCACTTAGTAGGGAAAAAGGTAGAACAAAAGCAATAGGAATCCGTCCCGGTCTAGTGCTTCAATATATTGTAAGTACAATATGTTGGTTATTTCCTAATAACCTCAAATGAGTACTACTACTATTATTGACTTTGCTGAAATGCTTAGAGAATCACTTGAAGCTAAAATAAATGAATTTAGACTAGATATGCGTGGATCATACAGTCTTAAAGAGGCAGGCATGTTAATGATTAAAATACAGGTGTTAGAATGGATTCAAGGGAGAATACAGGATCTATTTTGATGCAAATAGTAAAAGCCAGAGTGGCAAATAGATTCCTCTAGACAAACAGACAGGGTTGCCACATCAATGTCATCAATAAATTAATTTATTTTGTAAATTAAATTATTTGATAACAGATGGACAGTTGGAGTAGTATACTGCAAAGATTCAAAATACAAGCCTGAGGTTAAGCTGGAGAGAATTTTCAAAATTAAAATCTCTTCTCAGAAGAATTTTGCAGGTGCGACATTCCTGGCTTGTAGTTAAACATGATCCACTGAATGGTATTAATGATTTTAGGACTAGAACTCCTAAATTTAGTAATCGTATTACTACGGCTGTTGGTTAGATCCAATTGAGTCATGCAGGGATTCACTCAGGACGATGCCCACTCTAATGCTCATGCGAATTTCGAATTGTCTTGATATAAATTTCTGCTGCCAGAAAAGAAGACGTAAGAGAGTCTTTGCTCATTTTGTCAACTTCATTGAGGGCTTTGGCTTGTACCTTAATGCCAGCACTATTCCTAACGCCTTGAATCTATCTTTTATTACAAACACCAAGACCATTCCAATGATGCTTGCAATCACCGATACGGATATTGCTACTGTGAAGTACTGCAGGCCGCTATTAATAGGAGCTCTATCTTGATAGAACTTGTTTACGTCTTTCTGTATTTCCATACTGCGTTGTAAAGTTCCCAAAGCTTTCACGTAAGCTTGAGAGCCCATCTACAAGCAAGGCTACTGCAAGTATAATGAGTATGTTGATAATGCCGCCTATAACAGTCATTGTCCAGAATATTTTCAGGCCGTGGTATTCCATTCTTTCTTATCTTGATTGCATTTTGATTGCTTGATATAGTTTGATGAATTCAGGATATCGCTTAGCAACTTTTTCATCTTTTGACACATACTTTAGAAATGTATCCTCGTAATAGCCAATCAATGTTGGTTCGAGTTGCCTTAGGATTTTCCTATCGCTGATGAACTTTTCATTGATCAAGAAGCAAAGCCATTCTATATCATTGAACATACGGTAAACCCATTGCTTCCTAAAAATGTCATAATCAGAACCTGGGGGTACTTTATCTAGCTCAATCTCAAGATCTCTCCAAGAATACATAATCACGTTTGTCTGAGTGATTTGATCTAGTTTCTTCGAACGTCTAAATGTTGTAACAGTGTAGAATAATGCTGCTGCATATATTCCGGCTGTAATAATTTGAATATAATCTGATGTTGCTAAAACAACCATGCCTCGACTTATAGGAGAAGAAGGTATGATTTTAGAGTTGGGTTTGTTGTGGTTGACTATTCAGGTCGTCTCATTGCCTTTGTCCAGCAGCCAGCCTGCTGCCAATTGATTCGTTTCAGCTATATCTACAACTTGGCTTTACAGACTGATTCGAACTTGTCCAAATCTGTAGACTCGGAGTCAAATGTTAAGCCAGGATGTCGTATGCAAATGTACAAAAGTGAATCCTCTTGTTTAGTCGGATAAGTAATGAACTAAGGAATCATTTCTCAGGAAGAAGAGGACCCTCCTCCGTCCCTTCCTTAGTGTTTCAATATATTATACCTGCCAAGCTACGGATATAGACGAATAGACACTGCAAATACCAATCTAGTCAGTCACTTCATAAATTCGATGAAAAGTTATCGAGTTTGCCAAGCACTAAAGGATGTTGAAGACAAAGATCACTCTTCCACAGCAAAAGCCTAGCCTAGCCAATAAGACTAGACCATTTATATCATTAACAGGCTCGTCTGCTTACTTACTGTTTAGCGTGAATCTTACCTTTTGTTCTAGTTAAAATTCGTCGCACCTTGTAATAACATAGGTGCAAAACAGGCATGTCAAAAAATTTGCTGTAAACCCTTAATAGTGGTATGTAAGAACAGGCCTATTATTGACGCTAGACGATGTTTGAAAGTGAGGTTCAGTGTGCACTTTGTGTAGCCCAGGTGGTGGAGCTGAATGGCTATGAAATCGTTTCTAAATGTGTTTATGGCGGATCATCAAGGGCTTCACAAAAGTTCAGTGAGCTTGGTGGCGATAAGATATCAGGAAGCTTTGATCTAGTAGTCAAAGACAACAAGACGGGCTTTTTGACTGGCATAGAGGTAAAGGTATGGCTTAATAGCAAATCATTTCATCGAGCACTTGGCCAATGTCAGCACTATTTGGCTGAGTCCAGACATAAAAAATGCTGTGATATATTGTGGCTCTGATTGGCCAAGATACAAGCAGATATGTCAGGATACTATCAACAAATTTAACTTACCTATCTCTATCGAGATTGTACCTCCTGCAATCGAGATAGTATCACAGTTAAATTGGAGGAAGTTCTTTCAAGTTTTCAATGCGATATCTCTTGAAGGTACAAAGGATGTCGACACAAGGGATTTCATCAATGAGCTTGTAAGAACACAAATGTTTTCAGAAGAGGGCGCGATCAGGTATATCAAGATGGCCCAACAAAGTGGAGATATCGAGATGTATGAACAGCCAACAAGCTGTGTAAACAAAGACATCGAAGCATTACGTTTTCTTGGTTTTCCCCCTGTTAATCAACTCAAGCATTAACAATATAATAAAATAGCAAGTCAAGGGTTTTGTAATAATGTACGGTTGTAAACCTTATCATAACACTCGGAGCATACAAATTTCCAGCCAGTAATTCTGCAGTATAGAAAGGTAAGCTTCGAAGTTTATCAGCCTTTGCATCTTCTTCTAATAGCTCTGCAAGTTCTTGTCTTAGCTGTTTGACTACATTACGACCATCATCATTGTTACTATTGCCATTGCTATGGTGATAATGATGATAACGATGAGGAGAATGTGCTTCAATCCACTCGATCTGTCTTTGTAATGCAATAATCCTATCACTTTCTAACGGTCAATTTCCCAACTACATGACCTGCTACACCACACTTCTGGCACTTAACGGAGTCACCAGAATCAGATATCGCTAGAGCTTCAAGTTCTTTGCTGTGCTAAGGAGGTTTCCCTGCAAAGAACGTGCTTCATATGTGGTTCCTCAGTAAGTAGATTGACTGTCCCCTCCTTCCTATGATTCTTCTTATTGTCATGGTACAAAGAATTTGATTATTATTAAATTATTTGTAAAATCAAGCATTGCGTTTGGTAAACCAAGCTCGGTTTTTATTCCTTGGGAGATAAGGTGTCCTATCAAGTTCGACCATTTTTCTCCGATTTCATGGTGAAGAGTAATAGTGTAATTTCTCCCATCTGTCTCAAGGTCATATTCAGCAATACCAGCATACTTGCACCATAATGAAATTCCTTCAAGCACCTTCTCGACATCTGTTTTCTTGAACCAAATCATCAAGAACTCCTTGAATGCTCTTTTACTAAGGTCTTTTCCAATTTGAGAAAGTTTGTTATCATCTATAGCTTCAAGGATTGATCTAGAATCAGCTCGAGTTAAGGATACCAAACCAAACTTTTCGGCATATCTATCCCATTCAGCATATTTGGTTATTATGGATGTAAGAAGTGAGTTGGTGCTAATCCTTTTAGATTTAGCATCTTTTTGAAGAAGATTATCTAGATCGCGTGTAAGCCGAATTGTTCTTAATGTTGTGCTTCTCCTTATATAGGCCACTTGGGTATTACATTGTACTATACTTTAACACTTGTGCTAGTATTGGTAGACGGCCTGAATATATGCTGCTGTACAGATAGTTACTACGAAACATATGATAAAAGTAGAAAGAATGAACAATGAAAAAAATGAACAGGAAGTAGAACTAGAAGTTGCAAAAACAGAAGATATAGCAATTGGGATCGTCACCATTGAAGGCGATTATGCAACACTCACATACAAACGGCGACTTTCTCATCCCAGAGAAGTAGTCTGGAAGGCCATTACAGATCCAAAAGAATTCGCGGTATGGTTCAAGCAGCAGGCGAGAGTCTTCGACGGTCGCAGCGGCGGGGAGATCGACTATGTCAACGAGATTTCGGGGTACCACGCAACAGGACGGGTTCTAGTCTGGGAGCCACCACGTGTTTTTGAGCATGAATGGCATATTGCTTCTCGTCCAGAGCTACCTGGCGGCGAACCTGAAGCTGTTGTTCGCTGGGAACTTATGAGCGAGGGCGACTCAAATACCCTCCTTACTAATATTTTCAGCCGCCTCACAAAACGCACCGCTCTTCTTTTCGCCCCTGGTCAGCATGCCTACCTAGATCGCCTTGATGCCCACCTAAACGGTGAGGTGCTGCCAGAATGGAAGGAGCTGTATGCAGCTGTCAAGGAGTCTTACCGCACATAATCGACCTGGCTGTATATTGGTAACTCTATAGTGGATCCAAATCCCCTGCTACTAAAAAGAAAGATATAATCGTTACAAAAATAGCTGAACCCTCCCCTTTTTTTCTGCTGTGTTGAACAAGTGAGAATAATAAAAGGACAATCTAGATTGTCTAGACTTTGAATTAACCTTGGATCACTTGGCAGAGTTACCGGATATCTCCAATGATTATATGGCTTGTGATCTTTGCCTTTCCATTTGTTCTATTTATTCTAAAGATGGTAACTCAAAAGGGTCATTCAACGCGTGGTTAGTCTTATCGGATGCCATAGCTATAATCTTATGGCCGTTACTATTATATCCATCCGCCACATTGATCCATAACTAACAACACAAAGGAGATTGCTTTAAACATCATAATAATCATCGTAAGAATGTATGTATAGTAAAATAAGTCTCCTTATTACAGTATTACTTGCTGCTGCTATACTAGCAAGTACTCTTCAAGCAGCTACAGCACAGCAGTAACAACAACAATTACCACAAACAAGCCAAGGATTACCAATAGTTATTATACCTGCTATTACTGGAAATATTCTTACTGTAGTTTCTTTCTTAATAGGAACATCATACAAAGGCTATCTTAAACTAATTGTTTGGTTTTATTAATTGTTCTACCTTAATTTTCATTAGTGTAAGAATATGATCTGACTTACAAAACGGCTATGCACTTACCAACAGGTTACCCGCTATTACGTACTTCACTTCTGTATTTTTATTATATTATAGTGTATCGTGTGTAATGACAACAATAGCTTCTAATTTTCAGAAAAATCGACTAGGAGTGTTCTTAATAGTAGCTACAGCATCAAGTTTATTGCTAGTAACATATCTAATTAATCCAATAGGTCAAATATCGCAACAACAATATGCATTTGCTCAAAAGAATACTGGCGTATTAGAAGATAATAAAACAAGCGACAACAATACAACTTTTTGTCGGATCCATAATTATGCTTCGGATCCCCCTGCACCAGTCAACTCATGGATTATAGAAAGCAAAAATGGTGTGGTAGTAATTGATACTCAACGCCAATTTTCTGAAGCTAAAAACGTTTTAAAAGAGGTTGAAAATATACACAAACGTATCCTAGGTGTTATTTTCACACATCCCCATCCAGATCATGTAAATGGAGCAGCGGCATTATTAAATGGAACTGCTAACGTACCAATATACGCAACCCAATCGACGTTTAATGTTTTGAAAAATGATACTGGAGGGTACATAGCATTATCAAAGCAACTACTACCTCAGAACGAGTATTCTAAGCAAGTAGTATTACCTAACAGAATTGTAAGCTCAGGAGAAAATATCATAATTGATGGAATAACTTATCATTTTGATGATCTCGGGATAGGAGAGGCTGATGATATGATGGTAATTTATCTTCCATTGCAGAAGTTAATATTTACTGGAGACATAATAAATAATCATATGCATCCTTTCTTTGCAGGAGCAATTAGTCCAGAAAGCCGTTCACATATTTCAGAATGGATTAAACAGATAGAATATCTACAACAAAAATATCCGGATGTAAAAATTCTTTTTCCAGGACATGGCCCAAGTGGCGTAGCAAAGGCTTTACTAGATGAACAA
>JBJMFM010000107.1:0-43882 GCA_045808425.1 Nitrososphaeraceae archaeon
TGAGTTCTGAGCGTATACTGCTTTATGCATAAAGACTGTAGATGCAAATGATGATGCTGCTAAAATCAACAGCAACAAAGATGTCATCAAAAATGTTTGGGATACTCTAGGGAATTGTATCATTATTTATTTTCTAAAGTACATTATAGAACGCATAGTTTTTTAATGTTTACAAAAAATCAATCCAATTTGTAATCTGCAATGAGCGATTTAGACTGCTACGCACTGACTGGATCATTGTAGCGAGAAAGTATGGCAGTTATGGGAAGTTAAATATCTATTTACCAGGTACTGACATGCAATATATGTATAGTGTTATCGGTTACTTTTCTTACTTTTCTAAAGGAATTTCTCCCTTCTGTAAGTGTTCTGTCAATACATGTCTTTGCATATCGCCAAAACTCTCAAATTGTACTTCACATAATTTGCAGGTAATGCTATGAGTTTTTAGCACTTGATCATTTTGCGACAAACCCTTTGACCTCTTTCTTATAGAGCTAACACTACTAATAAGTGTTAGTAAAAAATTTATATTCGATGTGGAGCGTGAAGACATGTCCAAAAAAGATCCTTCTCCTTCTTTCAGCTCTTCTTCAAATTCATGGAAATCTTTTGGAACTAGCGCAAACACATTTCTACAAAAAACAAATGAGCACGTTCTCCAAGGTCTAAACCCTGGTGGAATTTATCAAGCAATATGGTGTAGAGATGCAGCATATATTCTAAAAGATTGGTTTCTTTCTGGGAACGTTGATGGAGTAATGCAGCACATCTACCAGCTTTGGTCTCATCAAATAGAGCCTAACAAGGAGAAGATAGTATATGGTAGAGGGTCTCCAGGTATGAAATTTTCAGCAGAGGTAGCAGCAGACGAGAAAGAAAAGGAGTTTCAAGGAGCTCTTCCTACAACAATATACCAGTCAGGTTTCTCTGAAGTATATGGACTAAATCCAGATATTGATTCTACTGCATTGATAGTTTCTACAACTTCATGGATTTTGGCTAGGTCTTTAAAGCAACAGGATACTTCCCAGTCCTCTTGGTCAGAAACTTCAACTGTAATAGCCTCCGAACACTCATCAGATTTTGTTTCAGCTCTGCTATCAAAAATAGGAATAACAGACCCTCAAAAAGTGGCTGAATTCGTGATCCCTCGTATGCTCAAAGCTATACGGTATCTTAATAGACGAGATATCGATAATGATGGTTTGTTAGAGCAAAGCCATAACGAAGATTGGATGGATACAGCGTTAAGAGCAGGAAAAATAGTTTACAGCCAAGCTTGTTGGCTACTTGCTTTAAATGATCTCTCGTCGCTTTTATCTAGACTTGGGAGAAGAAAAGAATCTGAGAGATTAATTCGCTTGGCAGACAAAACAATACATGGAGTAGAACAAAGATTATGGTCTGAGCAAGATGGTTGCTATATCGATATTCAAGAATCCCTCCATCAAACAGGAAAACCTTACAGATTATTAACACAAGATATATCATATTACTTGATTGCAATTTCACAAAATACAGCTAACGATAGCCTCACAATAGACCATAGTCGTCGCAATCATCAAATGGCCAGAAAGGATAAAAAAGGAGAATTAAAACAAACGCAAGAGCTAGGAGAAGAACAAGAAGAACAAACAGAAAGAGAGATGATTCCTGTTCATGAATCTCTTCACAAAAGAGCGATTAGTACACTTGACACTATCAGGAATAGAGCTTGGAAGGAGAAATGGCCGCTTGTAACAGAAAGTGAACTTCAGAGAACTGGGCCTTGGGTTCTAAAACCATATAAATATCATAACCATACTTTTTGGCCTTGGACCACTGGAATAGAGATGTTAGCTAGGAGCAGGTTTAACAAAGTCGAAGAATGTGACATTTTACTTTCCAAACTTGCTTCAGAAGGTCATCCACATTCACATGCATTCTATGAATGGATAAATCCGATAACCGATGAAGGATCTGGAGCTTATCCGTTTAGAACAGGGATAACAGCTATAAGAATAGCATTAGCCGACATACTCGAAAAAGTCAAAAGAGTCTCTCCTTCTTCTTTATCTGTTTAAGATTGTATAATAATATGTGTAGCGGCAAAAAGGCAAAAATTAACAGAAAAACAGATAACTTGTACCATTGCCTATAATATGTATTGTATTTATTCTTGTATAATAATAATAATAATAATAATATAATGTGATGATGATATTATTATCATCATCATTATTTTCATCATTACTATTTGGTCATATTTGATAAAGGTCCTTTTGATTCGCTCATTCTTATTCTTACTTTCTTTTTACGGTATTACCGCTAGCAGCAGTTATACTCTTCTGTTGCTCTGCAGAATCATGTTCTGGAGTAGTACTGAAACTAGGATAAAGGGTCATACCTCCATCAACAAAATATGATGCACCTGTAACATAACTGGCCTTATCTGATGCTAAGAACTCTACTACATTTGCTACCTCATCTGCACTTGCAACTCTTCCCAAAGGAATCCGTTTGAGCACACTTTCTAGTTCTGCTTTATTTTCTCTTAGATCTGCATTCATTTCTGTATCTATAGCTCCAGGGGCGACAATATTTGCTCTTATATTGTCTTTAGCCAATTCTAGTGCCAGTGTCTTTGTCATCATCTCAATTCCTGCCTTTGAAGTGGCATATGGTACATAATGAGGTTTTGGTATTGCCTGATGCACTGACGATATATTTATTATGCAACCGCCTTTGGGCTTCTGATTTTTCATATGTTTTACTGCTTCTCGGGTACAAATAAATGGTCCAGTAAGATCAACTCCTATTATTTTGTACCATTCTTCTAAATTTATGTCTGTTAAAGGCAAATCTTCTTGAATACCAGCATTATTTACTAATACATCTATTCTACCAAAGTGTTTAACAGTTTCTTCAATTAATCTGATACAATCGCTTTCCTTTGAAACATCAGCTTCAATAGCAATTGAATTGCAACCTAACCTTTCGATTTCTTTAGAAACTTGCTGAGCTTCTTTTGCTTTCCTAGAATTAATAACCACAGTGGAATATTCTTTTGATTTTGCAAATGTAAATGCTATAGCTTTTCCAATACCTTTGCTGGAACCTGTTACTATTGCTACCTTCTTTCTCATAATATGTTACTGACTAGAGTGATAAATGTGCGTTAATAAAGATGTGTCAAATTCAGGATTTGTTAGGTGATCTATTATAATATGGCAAACAATCCTTCTGCAAAAGAGATTTATTCAAAGTAATAGGACACAACCTATGGGCAAGTACATAGATATGCAGAACCTGATCTTATCTTATGAAATCTTGAGAACCTCTTTGCGAGAAAGTGCCACTGCCGCTATAACTATTCCAGCCACACCGGCTCCTACTCCACTCATTCCTATCATATATAGTCTATCGTTTGTACCTTTCAGATCCTGAATTGATTTTTGTGTGTCCGCATTAGTTTTGGCTAATGTATCTATACTGTCTTTTGTTGAATCAATATCATTTGCTAACTGACTAACAATGCCTTGAAGTTGGGGTCCAATGTTGTTACTAGCTGCTCCACTACTAACAACAGCAGAAGTATCATCTACGCCGCCGCCACCTGCACCAGTAGAGCTTCCAGAATCAGGAAAATTTAGCTTTTGCTTACTTTCAACCAAATCAAGGGGTATTTCAGCACTAATTTTCTGATCTTGTATTGTACCATTCAACACAATGCTATAAGAGCCAACCCTTGTTGGGATCATCTGGCCATTATACAGTCCTTCTGTTTGTTCAGATGGAACAAAATCAAGCGGTTTTGTTACCCCACCGTATTTTGCCATCATATCAATACTAGCCAAGGCATTGATAACAGGTGTTTGGCCATTATTATCGCTGGTTTGGTTTACCTGAACTATGACATTATTTAATTCGCCTACTAGTGGAGGTTCGTTATCCCAGCCAACTTCAACCAGAATATTGCCAAACTTTTTAGTTGTATGGGCATAGGCGGTTCTCACATTGGAAAAAGAAAAAATCAAAAATGCAATGAGCATAAGGAATATTATAGACAAAAATGCAACTTTCACTTGCATAATAATCTACTTAGTGGAATTCTTTATTATTCTTTGCGAGCGTTTCGATAGTTGTACTATAAAATAGGAAAAAATCAAATACCGTGATAATACAAAGTATGTTGATATATTCTATGAACACAAGGTCTTTCCACAGATCATCATCTTGTGTTATTATTATGCCATTTGTTATTATTGGTATTATATCGCTGTTCACTTTACTATCTTTCTTTCCTAATGGAATACCCAAGTCATACGCCCATGCGTTCACAATAAGAAGTGACCCATCACCTTCGCAGTCCTTACCTACGTCACCATCAAAAGTAGATGTTTACTTTAGCGAACCTATAGACCTGCGTTATAGTACAATCAAAGTTTTAGATTCAGGTGGGAAGCAAGTTGATAATAAAGATGAACATAACATAGGAGGCGATCCAGCGTCATTAAGTGTAACACTTCCTTCTTCTGGTTTAAAAGATGGAGTATACACAGTTTCTAGCAAGGTTCTTTCTGCTACAGATGGCCATGTAGTAGACAATGCTTTTGTATTTGGCATAGGCCAAGCAGTGATCCCCTCTGCGCAGTCTTCAAAAGCTCAATTTGGTTCTCAATCCCAACTCTATATACCTAATGCTATTGCAAGGTTTCCTGCATATGTGGGCCAAGTCTTAGTAGTAGGAGCTGCCTTTGCCACTCTTTGGCTATGGAAACCAATTTCAGAAATTATATGGCTAAAGGACACTATTGCACCTGTTCGTAACAGAATTGATAGAAGTTTGATTATTCTCATGTTAATTGGCTCCGCCATTCTGATAGTATCTGATTTTGGAATTATTTATGTCCAGGCAAATGATCTCGGTACAGGAATTAATGAAGCTATTGGAACTAAATTTGGCAGCGTATGGGTTATGAGAACCATAGAGTCTTTCATATTATTTGCCGTTTCTTTGGGAATATACCTTAGAAGGGTACGTAGCAGGATCAAGCCAGCTTTTATTATGTCTCCCTCAAAAGGAGAGGTTGTCAGCTTACTTGTGATAGGCCTTGCCATCCTTGCCACCACGACTTTGATTGGCCATGGAGCAACCAGTGGCCAGCTACTGCCAATTGCAACTGATTTTATACATAATCTAGCGGCTTCTCTTTGGATTGGTGGCATAATTTATTTAGCCTTTATTGTTGCACCAAAGCTAAAACAGGCTGAAATACTGGAAGAAAATGTCAAAGCAACAACATTGTCAATAATCATTCCACGATTTTCTACAATTCCCGTAACTATTTTGGGAGTTATAGTAGTTACAGGTCCATTTCTATTATACTTTATAGAAAACAATCTTGATTTAACACTGGCTTCGTTGTATGGAAAATGGCTTATTATAAAACTCTCACTTGCGGCAATAATGATTACAATAGGCGGATATAACCAGAGAGTAATACAAAGGAATGCTCTCAGGATTAGCACCATTACAGGCATAGCAGCGGCAACTATCGAGAATCCCAAAGGAGCAAGACATGGAGGAGAACAACTTGAAGTGGAGCCAGTTGATAAGAATGATAATAATGATAAGAATAAGAACCAAGTTCTAAAGAAGTCTAAAAAAACCAATATTGTTTCTAAATTCAGTAGAACCACAAAAGTAGAAGCAATAGTTGGTATTGCATTACTCGCTGCTGTAGCGCTACTGGTAAATACAGGAACGCCAGGAAGTGAATTTCAAACTCAGCAACAGAAACAATCAGTAAATGCTTTAACCTCAGCGAATTCGATAACAAATACGGCAGTATCTCAGCAACAACATTTTACATCTACAAGATTCGTAGAAGGTGGTAACAAGGTAGTTCTGTCAATAGATCCATTCGCTCCGGGTAATAATAACTTCAAAATTTCATTTTTAGATTCCAAAAGAAATCCACTAGATATCAAGTCAGCCCAGATCAGATATACTCAAATAGAAAAAGGGATAGGCCCAATTAATGTAAATACTACACAGGTTTCCAGAGGGGTATTTTCCGTTAATGCTGCTTTTGGTTTGCCTGGTCAATGGAATTTAGAAGTTGAAGGAGTTCAAAAAAAGTCAAATGCATTGAATATTGTTACAAGTTATGACCTATTCATAAAACCAAAGTTAGATCAATTAAATTTTAATATTCAAGAGTATAAAATACCCCAGAATAACAGTCAACCCCTTTACCCACTATATAATAAAGATACAAATGCAATATGGGTTGGAGATACGGCTATCGACAGCGGGAGAATATGGGAGTACAACTTAACATCTAGTAAATATATAGAACATAAAATCACTGGTGCTAGTATTGTAACTGTTATGGCCTTCGATCCATACCATCACTTATGGTTTGTCGATCCAATAATGAAAAATCTTGGTCAATACGATCCATCTACAGGTAATAGCAAATTATTCAAACTTCCCACGCAAGGAGTTGCATCAGGTATTACAGTTAATTCAAACGATAATAACGTCTGGATTACTGCTCCGGTAGATAATAAAGTACTAAGGTTTAATCCACAGACAAATAACTTCACGTCCTTTACATTACCCACTGAGAATGCTCAACCATTTGGGATTATTGCTGATCAAATATCCGGACAGATCTGGATAGCAGAAGGAATAGGAAAGATAGCGAATATAGATCCTTCTAATAAATACAAAATTAGTGAATATGCTCCTCCTACAAGTCAGAGCAATAACAATAATAGTATACTCAAAGGCCCCACTGCATTGTTTGCAGATCCCATGACAGGTGATATCTATATCTCTCAGCATGAGGGTCACACTGTGTCTACTTTCAATCCATTGCTCAAGACATTCAAGGATTTTCCTCCACTCGATCCAAACGGATTACCATTTGGAATGACCATGGACAGTAGTTATCATAACCTCTGGGTTGCTGAGCATACAATTAATAAAATTGCAGTAATAGATCCAAGTACTGGAGCAAGCAAAGAATTGACTATACCAAATCAAAGTCCTATCGTTCAATGGTTAACAGCAGACGTTAAAGGAAATATATGGTTAGCAGAACAGCGTGGCAACTCTCTTGCTGTTATAACATCTACTCCAAAATTTGGGCAGTCCTCTAACTCTGCTAATCCAGCTGCTGCAGAACCAACTGAAATTGGCAACAATAATGGCAAAAATAACAATAATTTACTCAGCCTTCCTCCACTAGGCGTGAGCTATGCTGCGGTTGTGGGTCCTTCTGTTGCAGGCGGAATAATAGTAAGTGGCATCTTCTATACAAAGAGCATCATTGATTTGAAACAAAGTATAAGGCATGCTAAAGAGGGTCGTAAAAATGATAAAAAGTATTAGATGTGAAACAAAAATATTTGATTGAAGAAAACTAATAGACAGGCAACAGACATAAGAAAAGTACCAGACATAAATATCTCAAATAACCAAAAAATTGGCTCCAAGATGGGAACTTTTCGAACTGACCGAAATATGCATCTACTCCAATATTCTAATATCTCTTGCTTTGTCTATAATATTTTCAACTCCCTTTAAAAGGCCAGATTTGTTGTTATTGTTATTGTTATTCTGGAGGTTAGAAATGCCTTTCCGAAATATTGTTTCTGCAATTTTTTCACCTGCTTGTTCGTACAGTGTATTATCCTTTGTTATTACGATCTGTTGTTCTACCACTTTCTTATCTTTATACATTTTATTATTATCAGTCAAAATACTATCTTTAGATTCTTCTTTATCTCTCTCCTTCTGTTCTACTCCATCTTCAAGATATTCTTTTAGCAATGCTACTTGTCCCATAATTTGCCCTTTACCATAATCCGAAAATCCATTGTTTTGGAGAAATGCCATATATTTTAACAGCACGTTACAATCTGCTAATTTCTCTTTTGCTTTTTGTATTGAAAACATGCTAATAATATCCATCACCAACGTTTTCGTACCTTTTCATTTCATTTATATCTCGTGTATGTACTCTTAAAATCATACAACTTCAAGCAATTTGCCAATTTGGATACAAAAAGCTAATCAATTACAACTTACTACGACATATGACATGTTTAATTACAGCTACTTAATTTCGATGGAAAGGTGAACTTTCCTGTATATGTTAGTCAAATAATAGTGGCTAAATTATTTTTAATCTGAATCTTCTATTAAAATGTATATGAAGCTTTATAATATTCAACCCAATATACAGCAATCTCTCTCAGGAGAGAAGTTAATTGAATCAGTTTACTTGCTTATAAAAAATTATTATGGCGGTAGAGCAACTACAAAGCAAATTGAAAAGGAGATGGATAATGTTTGTAGTAAGAGAAAGATGCTCTATGCTATCCTTAGATTGACAAGGGATGGTAAAATTAAACGAGTTAGAGGATTTGGACCCAAGGGGATAGAGTATTATTATACACTTACACAATAACCAAAATTTACAGTATATCGAAATTATACAACTTATGAAATAAAAACTAAAAATAATATCTATCATCTCGAATTATGACCTCCAATTGTGAGCTAATCAATTGGAGAAAACGGATACATAGTAAAAATATATGCGTTATTTTTCATTTCGCTTTGTATTGTTATATATTTCTAATATGTTAGATATTTTATCTTGCTCTGATCGACATTGATTTAGGAAGAGGAGGAGGTAATTACTATTTGATAGAATTATTAGAGAGCCAAATTAAGATAGTATATGAGCGAAATAAACCAAGAGATCAGCGGGCATGTAGCTAAAATCATTCAGAAAAATAGTTTTGCATTCTTGGGGACATTAATGAAAGATGGTTCACCACATGTTACGCCTGTTTGGATTGATATAGTAGATAATACTATTCTTATAAATACTGCTGAAGGCAGAATAAAACAAAAAAATGTATCTAGGGATCCGAGAGTATCCATATCACTCATAGATGATGAAAATCCTTACAGTATGGTAACAATAAGAGGGCAAGTCATAGAGCAAACTAGCAATGACGCTGATGAACATATTGACAAACTTGCAAAGAAAAACCTTAATACGGATAAGTATCCTGGACACTCACCAAGCGTAAAAAGAGTGATCCTAAGAGTACGGCCTGAAAAGATATTTTATCTGCCTCCAAGGTATGAGCAATATCTAAGGAAAAAAGAGTAATTAATAATGCTGTTTTTCTAATTCTTCATTCTTATAAAGGATACAGACCACAAAGTTGAGTCACAAATAAATGAATAACAGTTAGCATATATATTTCTCTTAATTTTCCATTATATATAATGACGACGAAATACAACAAAATCAAAACCCATGCTTATAGTGCAAAGAGATCAGGAAGCAAAAAGTACGCCAAAGCTGATAGACGTAAAAGAAACAAACCAAGAATTTAGATTCACGGGTCAGTAATAAAAACGGCCTTGCCTTTTTTGAACTTAGTGACTGCTACCAACGCAACACCAATACCACACTACCAATTATTGCTACCATTATCAAAGATGCAGCTGGAAAATTAAGGAGTCACCTTAAAGGAATATTCTGCAGATTCAGGCCTAATCGGATTAAAAAGAATTCCATATACCATAATGTTTACTGAGTAGTCTCCGGGAGACTGAAATGTGTAAGGTATTGTTACTATGCCTTCGGCAGTGTGAAGTGGTTTTCCTGGCTGACCTGCCAACTGGGAAGCTTCAAATACTTGTTTCTTACCATTCATGATCACAAAGTCATAGTCTATATGAGCCTCAACTTTATCTGTTGCTTTCTGCAAGAAGGTTACCTTAAATGATGTTTGGCCTTTATTTGCAATGGGTTGAGGAGAAGGCTGTAAGAGAACATCAAGTGCACTTCCGTTTGTTGTCTTTTTCATACCTCCGCTTGACGTTTGAGCAAATGTTGATAATGTTACTGGCAGACTAATAATGCCGGCTGCTATTATGAGCAAAGCCACTAAGAGAATGTTTAGACGACTATTATTTAGCATAAATTTCATATGTGCGATAAAGTTAAAAGAGTTATGATTTTTTGCTATTGAATCTTCTAATTACCTCTACTATCATAATCTACAAATGAAAATACATTATAGAAGAATTAAAAAAGGATTTTTTATTTTTAGATTGTGGTAACTCAGGGGTTGCATATTCGTTCCAAAATTAGAAATTAGTCTTGATGACAAAATAGGATATAGTTATTATTGAGTCAGAGATACCTCGATATAAACATCATCAGGTATCTTTAATCTCATTAGCTGCCTGATAGCTCTATCGTCAGCACCTAGATCTATGACCCTCCTATGGATTCGAAGTTCGTATTTATCCCACGTGTTTGTGCCCTGTCCACATGGAGATTTTCTAGTAACAACCTTCATTTTTTTGGTCGGCAGAGGATGTGGACCCTTAAGCTTAATGCCATTCTTCTCTCCAATTCCTTTAATCTCTGAACATACACCTTCGAGGGTCAAAAGATTAGTACTTGTAAGCTTTATTCTTGCTTCTTGTGGCATATTCTTTGTTCACACATTCACTTTTTGCCGGGATCGTATTTTTCTGTTATTGCCTTTACTACTCCTGCGGCAATAGTGGTACCCATGTCTCTTAAAGCAAATCTTCCAATTTCTGGAAACTCCTTGAATGTCTCAATTGCAAGTGGTCTAACCGGTTTTATTCTTACGATTGCTGCATCTCCAGTTTTCAAGAATTTGGGTTTTTCCTCTACAGTACCACCTGTTTTTGGATCAATTTTTGCAATAAATTCCGAAAGCGTTGCTGCAACTTGAGCCGTGTGTGCATGCATGACAGGTGTATAGCCTGGAGCCATAGCTGTAGGGTGATGAATTATAATAATCTGTGCCTCAAATTCCTTTGCTACAGTGGGAGCGTTATCAGCCGGGCCAATGACATCGCCACGCTTGATGGCCTTTCTGTCTACACCTCTCAAATTGAAACCTATATTGTCACCTGCTTCTGCAGAGTCCATTTGTGTATGGTGAGTCTCAATTGACTTAACTTCTCCATTAACACCGGCAGGCATTACTATAACCTTCTGATTTGTGTTGATCCTACCCGTTTCTACTCTGCCAACTGGTACTGTACCCACACCAGTAATCGAATATACATCTTGAATCGGAATTCTTAATGGTTTGCCAATTGGTTTTTCTGGTGCCTCAAATGCATCAAGGGCTGCAGCAATGGTTGGACCTTTGTACCACGGCATATTCTCAGATTTCTTGACTAGATTATCACCCTTCCATCCTGAAGTTGGAATAAAATTTACCTTAGTTGTATTATAACCGACTAACTTTAACATTTTCTCTACAATATCTTTTACCTCTTTATAACGTGCCTCAGAATAGTTGACATCATCCATCTTGTTAAGCGCAACTACCATCTGAGATACCCCCAGTGTTCTTGCAAGGAATGCATGTTCTCTCGCTTGGCCTCCTGGTTCAGTTGCTGCTTCTGTTTCACCTGGTTTGACTGAAACCACAAGTATGGCTACGTCTGCTTCAGATGCACCTGTAATCATATTCTTAATAAAGTCTCTATGACCCGGCGCGTCAATCAAGGTATAAAAGAACTTTTGGGTTTCAAATTTCTGAAATGCGAGATCAATAGTTATTCCTCTATCCCTTTCATCCTTTATACTGTCTAGAACCCATGCATACTTGAAAGTATCACCTTTCCCTGTTGCTTCTGATTCCTTAGCGTATGTATCAATGGTTCTTTGGTCAATCACACCCATATCTACCATCAGATGACCTACAATAGTTGATTTACCATTATCTACATGACCTATAACCACCAAGTTCATGTGTGGCTTTTTACTTGCACTCATAACCGTAGAGCACGCGTAGGGCCTTATTTGTATTTCGTTAAACCGAACAGTTTTTCAATATATAAATAACGCATACATGGGCCATTTTCTGAGAAAAAAATAGTAAAAATTACATCAAATCAGAGTAGAAGCAGAGGATTAGTCATACGAATAAATTTTGAATAAACTATATGTTTTTTCAAAATAACATACACACAAACAAACCATCATCAATCTAAGAGATAGACGTCTTGGATACTGTTCTCTGATAGTCATCTTCAAGTCTCACTATGTCGTTCTCATCAAATTTACCGTATGATATTTCAAGTATAATGCACTGGTTTTTATCTGCACTGACCCTGTGTTTTGTCTCTTTTGGAATTATTATATTATGACCCTCTTCAAGAGTCAAGAATTTATCATCTAGCTCTACGCGTGCGGTACCCTTTATAATCTTCCAGAATTCCCATCTTTCTTTATGATACTGAAGACTTAGCCTAGAGTTTGGATTAATATAAATTAGTTTAACAGTGCAAGGTTCGTTTTCGTGAAACTTTTCAAATCTCCCCCAAGGTCTATCTTCAGAATAGATATTCATATAAAGATCTGGTAAAGAACTAATTTAACAATTACTATTCAAACGCAGAAGAATAATAATAACTCAACTTCGGTTTTATAGCAACAAATCATTATCCTCTATTGTAGATATCTATTGCAGATGCTCGTCTGACTGTCTGGACTTGTACCTCGTGTCGATACAGGACACCATGAAGCAATACACATAACTGCATAAACATTTAGTAGTACTTTGTATGGCTCAATACTAGCTAATTGAGATCGTTAGCTAAATCTAGAGAAGCTAATAATAGATAGAAATTGATACCATAAAACATCTATATCACTGATCCAATCAAACCCTATGGTATCATACCATGAAGTACTTACGGTGAAGAGGAAGTGGAAGAAGGAGAAAAAATTATATTTTTAGGTTCCGATCAGAAAGCCACTCTAACTAAATCTGAACAACTTTTTGATAGTATCATAGGATATAGTGATGTCAAAAGGTTATTCAACTTGTCATTTTCATCTGAAAAACCGGTTCATATGCTCTTGGTGGGACCACCAGCATCCGCCAAGACTCTTTTTATGCTATCATGCATGAAACTAGAGCGTTCATACTTTACGCTTGGGAGTCATAGTACAAAATCCGGAATGATGGATTACTTGTTTCAAAAGCGACCGCGCTATCTGATTATAGATGAAATCGAACATATGCCAATAAGAGATCAAACAGCTCTGCTGAGTTTAATGGAAACAGGAATCATTGTTGAGACAAAATTTAAAAAAAATCGCAATACACAGTTAAAGACGTGGATATTTGCAACCAGCAATAGCACTGATCGGATGTTAACTCCTCTATTGTCAAGGTTTATGGTTCTGCACTTTAAACAGTATAAATACGAAACTTTTCAAGAAGTAGCCGTACACTTGCTCTGTCGTGAAGGCATATCTAGAGAAATAGCTATTGCAACTGCTGAAACAGTATGGTCAAAGATGAAGTCAAAAGATATCAGAGATTGCATAAAAATTGGCCATCTTGCAAAGACCAAAGATGATATCAACTGGATCGCTGAAACATTAAGGAATTATCAATGATATGATTATAGGAGCACTCTTTTACTTATGACAATACTTGTGTTAGACGCTGATTTTTTCTGTCCTCCCATATAGAGAGAGGAACATGACTGCATCCAAACAAATAACAGTCAAAAACATTGAATATTCATATACCATAATCAATGGCCGTAGTCAAATCAAATTGCGAAATGTCCAGTTGTATAATATATATATATATGCATTAACTGACTACCTTAAATTCTATTCCCTTTCTCTCTAAAAATTGGATTAAACGTTCCGCGTGATTTTCATTTTCCATCTCAAGACTCAGATATACACCCGCAGTCCCAGCAGAGATATTGGCGCTTAACCTATCATGTTCTACTTGAACAATATTTACACTTTGCTCGGCAATGCAGTCGACTACCGTCTTCAATGCCCCGGGCTTGTCTGGCAACTGGATAAAAATTTTGAGCATTCTACCCATTTGCATAAGACCCTTTGCTACCACTTGCCCAAGTAGATACATATCAACATTCCCACCTGAAAGTAACGATACTACATTTTCATTTTTACTCAGGCCGGGGTTTGAGAGCAGATATGCAAGGCTTGCAGCCCCAGCCGGTTCTATAACTAGTTTAGCCCTTTCCATCAGCAAAAACATTGTTTTAACTATTGAATAATCATCTACCACTGTTACATCATCTATGTATTTGCTAGCTATTTCATATGTCAATCTGCCAGGAGATTTCACAGAAATACCATCTGCAATAGTATAGCCTGACTTTATTTTTTGCAAATATCCCTTTGCAAGGGACTCCTTCATAGCAGGAAAAGCTTTTGATTCTACACCAATGATCTTCACATTTGGTTTTTTTGACTTAATTGCAATTGCAATACCTGCGGCCAGACCACCGCCACCTATTGGCAAATATACCCGATCAAGTTCAGGCAGATCCTCCAACAGTTCTAAGCCAATTGTTCCTTGTCCTGATATTACATGATTGTCATCAAAAGCATGAATGATTGTTCTGCCCTCTTTCTTTGCAATTTCTTGGGCGGTAATCCAAGCTTCCTCATAATCCGATCCGCGTAGAATCACCTTTGCGCCGTATGATTTCGTAGCAGCCACTTTGGCAGGTGAAGCATTTTGCGGCATTATGATTATACAGGATATATTGTTTGTTGATGCCGCATATGCTACTCCTTGAGCATGATTGCCAGCAGACGCAGCAATAACTCCATATTTTTTCTGTTCTTCAGATAATGTGTTTACTTTAACAAATGCTCCTCGAACTTTAAAGGAACCTGTTCTTTGAAGAGATTCAAGTTTAAGAAAAATATTGGTTCCTGTGAGCTTAGAAAATGTATCAGATCTATGTAATGGCGTTTTTCTAACAAATCCATTTAATAGTTCCTTTGCCCTAAGTATATCTTCAATAGTCGGAACCCTGTGCTTTTCGTCCGTGCTTGGCATACTCTGGCGATTCATGAAAATCGACTATGATGCATCCAGTTTATGCCTTAATTATAATTTTGTGTTAAGGTAAAAGCAACATGTGGAATGGAATCTCACTATCACTTTGGCTAGAAAAAATGAAATATCTAATTAGCTACTAACAAGAACTGGAAAACAGTAATTAGTGCCATACGTGTATCCGTGTCATGGTAAATACTAGTTCGTGTAAGCATCACTATCGAATATTGAAGGTTAGTTAAGAAATAATAATAATAATAACAGAATATTAATTAATTATACTTAAGACATTGATAATCTACTTCCTTCATATGTGAATATGCCTTGATTGTTTCTGCTAAGAGATATTGTGCAATGTTCTTCCTACCTCACTGAGTTTGTGGACTATCTGTTCTGTTAACTCGACATCTATTCTTTTAGTATCAACATATGAATCCCTTTCTTTAGTTTTCTTGTTCTTGATCGCTTCAATATCAAAGTATGTTACCACACCCTCCTCTCCTTGTGTTAATTTATCATAATCCATTGATACTGGAGAAATTTGATACAACTCAATAACTAATTTATTTAATTCTGCAAATAGCTCGATCTTTCTATTGTGCATTTCTTTAAATTCAGGGAACTCATCTTCTAATAACAATGCTTTTCTTTCTAGATCTTCAAGTAGGTTTTTATCTTCAAATAATTTAATGAAAAATTCTTCAAATCCCATTTCTGCATGACCGGTGCTTTCTAATTCTTTATGTACTATATCATTTCCTCTGTCACTGATTAGCTTGAAAGTCTTATTTGCCCTATCTACAATGTGGGCTAATTCTCTTTGAATCTGAATAATGCGCTTGTCTGTTCTATAATATGGCAGAGCATGAAATTGAATTCCAAAATATCCATGAAGATAATATTTACCGACTTCCTGCGTAAATTGACAATATATTCGATGCAAGTCATCGGTATTCGAACTTAATATCCCCGTTGTAGTCCATCCCTTAAGGGAGTCGATCAGACGTTGAAAAAATGATGTGACTTTCTCTGGCTCAAAAGTGTGAGATTGGGCAATACTACCATCTGCCAACATTACATTAACCTTTTTCGTCAGGAGTTGCGGTCTGATCGCTTCAAGATATATAGATCTGAGATTCTCAAAAGCGAAATTTACATTCTTTGAGAAGTGGTTATTATCTTTGATTGGCAATCGCATTAAGTTCTGCTCCTACTTGTATTAGATAAAAATCTTCTTCAATGGAGGAGCAGATGACAGCAGAATCCATAACTTTTATAAAAGTGAAACGAATAAGCCTAGAAATGCTAAAACATCCATTGTTGCTACAAGATTTCAATAGTTTGATTTTTTGTCTCTAGTGTTTTAAGATAGCCTTGCATGATCCGTCTAAAGCAGGATCTTATATACATATTTAACGCATCCACGGAAAAGACTAAAATACTGAGTAAATGTAGTTTGTCACAAAATGCCAACTTCCTATATCTTAGTTAACTGCACTCTAGGATCAGAGGAGAAGATCATAAGCGAAATTGCGAAATTGCTCGACGTAAAAGAAGTAAGAGGAACATATGGTGTTCATGATATATTTGTCAAAGTAAAGTCAGACAATACAGAGGCAATGAATCACACCATAACAAACAAAATAAGGAAGATACCAGGAATTACATCAACAGTTACTTTGGTAGTTATCGAAGAACAAGGCGGAAAGTGGGAAAATACCTAGGCCTCATTTTTCTGCCATTTCTCTCCTCTTGTCTTCTTGTTTTATACACTTTATTTCATATACTATTAATGCGGTAGTTATTAAAACTACGATCCAACCGCCTATACCAACTATCAGATATAACTCATATATTTGAATTAGTAAACTGCCAGCTGCAATAGCAGCTCCTATCCACCATATAACAATCAGAATCTGGAGGCTAATTCGAAACATACCTAGCTAACTAACCTCTAATATCCTCCTCAAAACCCCTTAGATACCTCAAGGTCTTCCCGCATCTAGAGCATTTACTGTATTCCTTAAAATTGAATTCGTTATACATTCGAAATGAAAATGATTCTTTATGAGCGCAGAATACTCGATATAATGCTTCAAAAACCATCTTGTCAGTAGTCAATATGAATAGCTGATTTTTTACTATTTCCCTAAAGATAATAAAAAACAATATGCCGTCGGTGAGATTTGAGCTCACGACAGCTCGGTCTTCAGCTTCACTCCCGGATATGTCAGGTCGAGTGCTCTCCCAGGCTGAGCTACGACGGCACGTGTCTAACATACCTAGATAATTCCTATATAATCTTGTCTCATCAATATGTAAAAATCTGGCGAGTCTAAAAGAAGTTCAGATACTATCTATCTGTTGTCTACTTATTATAACTTTAAAAGAAGTATCTTACTTAAGGTATATAAACATAATAATATTTTTTTATTATAATTGGTTATGATCAAAACAGTTGCGACTGAACCTAACTCTGTTGAAGAAAATGCAGATGAAAGGAAGAAACGCTTTCTTTTGGAATTCGAAAGGCCTTTTAAATGTGAAAAATGTAATGAGAGGTTCAAGAAAAAAAAATACTTGAGAGAGCATAAATCTGAGGCACATTCCTACTGAGATATGTATATCGAACTTCTAATTGGCGTATGCTATTAGAAGGAGAACTTTTCTTGTATTTCCTGTTATTCAGTTTCAAATAAGTCATAGGTGGCATTAGTTATCTACAATACCACGATAAAACAAGGTTCTTAGATTGTTGGAAGTGAATCTTTAAAATAAATCAAAAATCAGTTCTAAAATCAACAGCTATTTTTAAATCATTAATTATTCAATCTAATACATGAAAATTTATACTAAAACAGGAGATAAAGGAGAAACTAGTCTTATTGGCAACAAACGCGTATCAAAAAGTGATCCAAGAATAATTGCCTATGGTTCAATAGATGAACTGAATTCAAATATAGGATTAAGCATTTCAATACTGAATTTAAAAAACAGAGATACGTTTTCGGATCTGATAGACCTTCTGGTAAAAGTTCAAAATGATCTATTCATTATTGGTTCTGATTTAGCTGATCCTGCATACCTTCTGGAAAATGAAGGCGATACGCCACGAGTAGAGGAGAATATGGCTTCGTATCTAGAATGTGTGATTGATAAATTTGAAACAGAACTCCTACCAATTAACTTTTTTATACTGCCTGGTGGAAGCATAGAATCGTCACTTCTACATATAAGTAGGAGTATCGCTAGGAGAGCTGAAACCACTGTTACTGCGCTCTCAAAAAGCCAAACGATAAATCCGGCGATCATAACCTATTTGAATAGGCTTTCAGACATGCTTTTTGTGGCGGCTAGGCTGATAAATAAGCGTATGGGAGTTGAGGATGTACCCTGGCGATCTTCACCAAAATATTAAGAAACTTTAAATGTAACAGACATATCGCAATTCTTAGATGCACGATATATGGGTCAGATACGTAATGTAACATTGATTATTATTGTTACAGCTATTATGGCTATAGTAACCAGTATTTTCGCATATATTATCGACTATATCACTTCAAATAACCCCGGGTCGATTGCAAGATTTCTTTTGCAGGGGCAGGAAATTCTTATCACCCTCAAAGTGTAGATTTCAGATAGGCCAATGAGAAAAATAAAATGAAAGTAATTTATAACCTGCAGTAAAGTGATGTCTAATAACTACAAAAAAGAACAAAATATACCAACCGCATTCTTTCAATATGTTTTAGAACTTAAATCTCTGAAGAGGGCTGGATGGGTTTCTAAGGTTCGTGTAAGTAATCCTGAATCAGTGGCAGACCATACATTTTCTATGTGTGCAATAAGCATGGTTCTATCAGATATGCTAGGGCTAGATACCGAAAAAGTCATGAAAATGGTAATCCTTCATGATTTGGCTGAATCTATAACAGGAGATTATATGCCTGAGCAGATTAATAAAAAACAGAAATTATCACAAGAAAAAAAAGCGATGAACTCTATTTTATGCTGCTTGCCTTCAAATATTCGTTCAAATTACAAGAAAATATGGCAGGAATATATATTGAATAAAACACCTGTCGCTCGCTTTGTTCATAGAATAGATAAGATCGACATGGTACTACAAGCTAGACTGTATGCTAAACAAGGATATTCGCGTAAATTGCTCTCCCATTTTTCCAATTCTGTAGAGAAGCCCTTACGCATGAGCACAATGACTTCATGAATGCAACGCAATACTTTAAAGTATATTCTATAAAATAGGATTACGACATGCAGTACTTTTCTGCTCTAAAAATAGGTGAAAAACGTGTAAAAGCTGCGCAAGATCTTTTGAGTCGATATACAGGCCATGCCTTACCTGCTCTAGCATTAAAGGATAATAAGGATAATAAATGGGAACCAGTTGGCGAGGAGAACTTATTTGCATTGGTTAAGGAAGCCAATGGATATTTAATAGCCTTTTGTGACAGAAACGGTATTGCAAAATCGATTGCGCAGTGGTTTACAGAAGAAACCAAAAATGAGATCATTGCAAAGATTAAGACAGAACAGAATATTGAAGAATATCTTGGTAAACTATCGCTTCCAATATAATAATTAAAGCTTAAGTAGCAAAAAAGCGAAAATTGCTTTTAGCTATTGATAGAGAAAAAATATGAGCGAGAAATTGAAGTAAAGGGCCATCTCATTGATTCAATGGTACTGACGAGGATCTTCGATAAGGTAATGGATCTTAAAGGGGATTTTCAAGTTCTTGAATTCATAGTCGGAAAGAGGAAGAGAGAATCTAGCTATGCTCGTCTCTTGGTTAAGGGTAAAAACCAACAACATCTATATGAGTTATTAGAATCAGTCTACAGAGAAGGAGCACAGCCTGTAATTCTTCAGCAAGTTATGCTAGAACCGGCGGTCAAAGACATGGTGATGCCTGATAACTTTTACAGCACAACGAACAATCCTACGCAAGTGTTCTACAATAATTCATGGATTGATGTAGGGAATATCATGATGGATAAATGCATAGTATTAAACATTGAGAAAAAGACGGCAATATGTAAAATGATACGGGATATAAGAAAAGGAGATTTGATAGTTGTTGGAGAGCAAGGAGTTAAAATAATTCCGCAAGAGCGTCCTCGCGAAGGAATTGACATTTTCCAATTCATGAGTAGCACTAGTTCTAGCGAGAGGCCGACGCTGCAAATTGCTCGGAAGGTTGCAAACGATATTTATAATACTACTATGGCAGGCGGGAAAATAATTGTGGTTTCTGGACCAGTGCTTGTTCATTCCGGCGCATCTGCATCTCTTGCAAAATTGGTTCGAATGAAATATGTACATGGACTATTAACCGGCAATGCACTTGCAGTTCACGACATTGAGAATGCGTTAATGGGAACATCGTTGGGGATGCATGTTAACGATGGTACGCTTGCAGTAAGGGGTCACAGAAACCACATGCAAGCAATTAACGAAGTATTTAAGGCCGGATCTTTGAAAGCAATGGTTCAAAAAAAGATCTTAAAAAGTGGTGTAATGTATGAATGCATAATTAATGACGTCCCATTCGTTTTAGCTGGATCCATTAGAGACGACGGTCCTATTCCAGATGTTATCACGGACGTTGTTGAAGCACAAATAAAATACAAACTCCTACTGAAAGATGCAAAAATGGTTTTGATGCTATCTACAATGTTGCACTCTATCGCTGTTGGGAATATGCTACCAGCATCAATTAAGGTAGTCGCTGTGGACATAAGTCAGCCAGTCGTAACAAAGCTTCTCGATAGAGGAACCACTCAGGCAATTGGCGTTGTAACAGACATAGGCACTTTCTTACCGATGATTGTGCAATGTTTAGAACAAATTGACGCTACCCGTAGCAAAAATAGAGGATAGGTTAGAAGATAAATAGAACATTAACTGGATTCAATTAATTTCTTCTTCATTAAATCAAGTGCAATCTTGGGGTCGACCTTTCCTTTTGTTAACTGCATAATTCTGCCAAGCAAGAAATTGATAGCTTTGGAATTTTGTCTTGCGTCGTTTACTGCGGATTTTTCAGATCTAAATACTGTCTCTATAGCCTCTAATATCGTATTCTTATCATCTATTTTAGAAGTGTTAGTCTTTTTTACCAATTGTGATGGCATTTCTCCAGTCTTGATTATTTGATTAAGGAAGCCTTTTGCAGTATTTCTATTTATGATATTCTGATCAACTAGCTGTGCCAATTCTGCGATATGTTTTGCTTCTATTTTTAATCCAGAATGAAAGGTACCTCCTTGATCATTTGATTGTGGTTGAGAATGATTATCTCCATTTATGAACTTTATAAGGTCTGAAACAATCCAGTTTGCAATCGCCTTTGGTGATGGATAGATGTTGACTGCAGATTCAAAGAAATCAGAGAGTTCTTTATTATCAATTAGTACTTGGGATATATGATCGCTAAGTTCATAATGAGCAATGAAACGTCTCTTTCGCTCATCGGGAAGTTCTGGCATATTTCTCTTGAGCGTTAGTAGGAATGCATTATCTAGAACTACTGTAGGAATGTCAGGATCTGGAAAATATCTATAATCTTCTTCTGTTTCTTTAACTCTAGCCTGTTTAGTTATTTTTCTTGCATCATCCCAGTGGCGCGTCTCAGCCTTAATTTCGATCTCATGAAATGACATTGTTTTTTGCCTAGTGATCTCATAACTCAGTGCCTTTTCTACTTCTTTAAATGATCCTATATTTTTGATCTCAACTCTTTTCCCTTCTCCAATAGAAACGTTAACATCGCATCTAACCGCACCTTCTAATCGGGTATCGCATATTCTTAAGTGTTCAATGATAGATGTAATTTTATTCAAAAAGATTCTTACCTCTTTTGGAGTAGTAAAATCCGGCTCTGTAACAATCTCTACAAGCGGAACTCCAGCTCTATTATAGTCTATTAGTGTATAAAAGCTGTTATCCACAGTATTGTTTTCGTAAACTAGTCTTCCAGGATCTTCTTCAATTTGAATCCTTCGAATCCTAGCATGCCTTTTGGTGTCTGCTTCAAATTCTAGTTTTCCATTCACACCGATACTTGTGATTCCATATGCATTATACTGGGTCAGCTGAAAGTTTTTGGGAAGATCAAGATAAAAGTAATTCTTTCTATAAAAAACTATCTCATTTGGGACGTTGCAACCCAGCGCGATTGATAGTAAACCTGCATGTTCAAGTGCATTTTGGTTTAGAAGCGGAAGTGTTCCTGGAAGTCCAGAGCAAACTGGACATACATTTGAATTAGGAATCTTAAAACGATAATCACAATAACATGAGCAAAATAATTTGCTCTGAAGATATGTAAGCTGACAATGAATTTCAAGACCAATTTTTATTTCTGACATCATACTATAGTTCTGGACTCCTATGGACATTAGCTGCGCTTTCAAACAACGATGCTGCATCAAACAATATTTGTTCCTGAAATTCACCTGCCATTATCTGCAAACCTATCGGAAGATTTTTACCGAATCCAGCTGGGACTGATATTGCAGGTATACCTGTAAGATTAGCGATGACTGTGTCAATATCAATCATATACATCTTCAATGGGTCATCTATCTTCTCACTAACTTTGAATGGCAAAACAGGCATCGTAGGCCCTATCAAAACGTCAAATGTCTTTAACAATAATGATATCTCCTGTTTTAACATGGCCCTAACCTTTTGAGCTTTAAGATAATATTTTCCATAATATCCCGATGACAAAACATATGATCCAGCAATTATTCTCCTCTTAACCTCTTCACCAAAGTTGCTCCTAACTTTTGCAAAATACGCATTCCATTCATAACTATCAGGGCTTAGATCAAATCCGTAACGGATATTATCATATCTAGCAAGGTTACTGCTAGATTCGGCCATTGCTATAGTATAGTAAGAAGCAAGAGCATATTCAATAGACTTCATTGATGTTTCTTGGCACTTACAGTCTAACTTTGAAAATAAATCCATTGCTGAATAAATACACTTTGAGATCTCGGGCTCAGCTCCTTCGACCAATTCTTTCAGCAATCCTACACGAATATTTCCTTTAGGTCGGAGTGTATATCTTGGTGTTTCACTATCAAGTGTAGTTTGATCGTTATTGTCCATACCAGAAATGGAATTCATAACCATCACAATGTCTGAGACGGTCTTACCCATCGGTCCAACCTGCTCTAAACTATTGGCATACGATATAAGACCAAACCGACTAACACGGCCATAGGTAGGCTTTAAACCCACTATCGAGCAAAAACTAGCAGGACATCTCACTGATCCTCCGGTATCAGAACCGAGAGATAGAGCACATTCTGATGCTGCAACACTTGCAGCACTGCCACCCGATGAACCTCCAGGTACATAGCCTATATTCCATGGATTGTGTGTCGATCCATACATACTAAATTCCGTAGTCGATCCCATTGCAAATTCATCAAGGTTTAGTTTCCCCACTATGATTGCACCATTATCTTTCAATTTCTTTACTACTGTAGCATCATATGGTGGAACATAATCTTGGAGCATTTTTGAAGCGCAAGTAGTTCTTAAACCTCTTGTGCATATATTATCCTTGATACCCACTGCAACACCTGCAAGGGCTCCTATATCTTTTTCATCTTCGCCATTGCGAACTTTTTTATCTATGATTCGTGCTTTTTCCAACGCTCCGCTGCTATCTACAATTATAAATGCATTAATCTTATCATCAATTTTTTCTATTCTTTCAAGGATCTGGGAGATATATTCTTCGGCAGAAAAATCTCCATTTATGATACCTTTGACGATTTGCTCTGCAGTAAGACTGCACAGGTTTACCAACTTAGATCAGCCTTGGACCCTTTATAAAACCATCTTTCCTATTTTTGGAACCTTCTAGTGCATCTCCTGTGAAGGGTTCAACATGGTCTTTCCTTAATTCAGAAATTTTTTTCTTTGAACGAACAGGTTCAATCTCAGTTAACGATATACTATCTAATTTATCAAGATATCCAACTATTTCTTTGATCTGAAAAGCATATTTTGAAATCTCTTCCTCTGTTAATTCTAATCGTGAAAGCCATCCCAGATGTTTTATCTCATCCTTTGATATCATGTGACATTTTCTCCTTAGTTTTCTCTTCCCCTAGCATATGCATCCCATTTCTTATGGAGTTAACCTATCTATATCACGTGGATACAGTGTTACGTCACGAATGTTTTCAATCCTCGTAATAGCCATTAGTAGACGTTCTAGGCCGACACCGAAGCCTGCATGCGGTGGAACTCCATAATCAAACACTCTAAGATGATAATCAAACGCTTGTGTGTTCAAACCTTGCTTTTTCATTCTTTCTAATAAATCATCCTTTCTATTTATCCTTGTACTGCCTGACGATACCTCTAGACCATTATACATCAAATCAAATGATTCACACATGCTATCAGATCCTGCGGACTTTGGCTTTACATAAAATGGTTTTATAGAAGTAGGCCAGTCAGTAATAAAGTAAAATCCATTCACTGCGTCATGTAATATATTTTTCATCATTTGAGGTGAAAGGTCATCTCCCCATCTAATACTCTCTCCTGTCCTTCGTAATTCATCTATTACACTAGAATAAGAATATCTTGGAAGTGGTAATTTAATACTTGGTAATTCAAGAGCAAGCTCAAGTAAATCATTTTTGTTCCTCTCATTAAGTGAATTAACAGTATGCAGGATCATTTTCTCAAGCAACGCCATTATATCATTGTAGTCTACAAATGCCTCTTCAACATCAATAGATATTGCTTCTGAAAGGTGTCTGTTAGTACGAGACGGTTCTGCTCTAAAAATTTGACCTATTTCAAATACATTCTCGAATGCCATGGTCAATTGTTCCTTATACAACTGAGGACTTTGCGCCAAAAATGCTTCTCTGTCATAGTAAAATATTGGGAATAATGTTGCACCACCTTCTGTAGCAGTAGCAATTATTTTAGGAGTGTTTGTCTCGATAAATCCTTGTGCTGTAAGAAATTCTCTGATTGTACTCAAAGTAGAATGGCGAATATGAAAAATGCTCTGCAGAACATTTCTACGAAGATCTACTGCCCTCAAATTCAACCTTGTATCAATACCAACAGATGATATTTTACTTTTAACCAGAAACGGAGCTGCTTTCTTTGCTATAGAAAACACCTTTAATTCCACTGGGATGACTTCTGCACCGTTAGGCGCTTTTTCTTGAGATCTAACCTTCCCTCGAATTGCCAGAGTGCTGTGTTCTCTTACTTGTCTTATTTGTTCAATTAGCAGTTCGGTACATTCACTTTTCTTTGCAATTACTTGTATATCTCCATATCTGTCTCTTACCATGATAAACCTGATATTGCCGTGGTCTCGGATTGCAGAAACCCAACCCATAATTATTACTTCGATACCATTAAGGGACATAGTGATTTCGCGTGAGTAATGTGTCCTTCTCCATTGTCCTAGCTCCTCTTCTTGAATTAGATCCTTCAATTCCAAGACCCGAATAGACCTTGAATCTATACTAACAGGTTAATTTAACCTTTTAATGTAGAAACAAATTTGTTAATAGTTAGTGAACTCTACCGAAATGTTTTAGCATAGGTCTAAATATGAAAATTAATCCGGTTTGATCATGGATGGTGCATGCTGTCCAGTAACTTGCCAGACAGCCATTCTGTTGCACTGTCTTCAAAGGTGTTTGTGATGCAATTGGGATATTAAAATTCAATCAGACCATGATGCGAGTTGACAATAATGCTATCATTATATGATGCTTTCTATTTATTTGATTACCTCGTAATATGGAAGCTTGTCAGATAATATGATCCAAATATAACTCACATTTATTCTGCATTTCGTATTTAGTACGGCCCAGAGTTGCAATTAAATTTAATGGATTGGTTTGCAGAGATACTAATAAGAATGCATGATTTTCGCTTTTAGAATTCAAATTAAGTGTGTGATGGGGTCGGCCGGATTTGAACCGGCGGCCTCCAGCGCCCAAGGCTGGCATCATACCAAGCTAGACAACGACCCCGCAATACAATCAAACAAAAAACTGCTTGGTAGAGAGCACCATTTTTCGGTATAATTAAGTTTCGTTTTAGAACACCATTATATATATCACCTACTTCAACAAGTTTTACCATATGAATCTTCTTCTTGATTGTTACCAGAAGGCAGGAAAGATAGCAGCAGAAGTACGAGAAGGTGCTCGAAAGAAATGCCATATTGGATCGACATTATTTCAAATTTGTGAGTCAATAGAATCTGAGATCAGAAAAAGAGGAGCAGCGCCTGCATTTCCAGTTAACGTTAGTTTGAATGATATAGCCGCACATTATACTGCAGAACCAGACGACAATATTGCTGTAAATGACACCGATGTCCTGAAGATAGACATAGGCGTTCATGTGCAAGGATATATTGCTGATACCGCGGTAACTGTTTGCTACGATCCAAAATACGACACATTAGTGAGATCGGCTGAGATGGCATTAAGCGAAGCAATACGAGTAGCAAAAGCCAATACGAAAGCAAGCGATATTGGAAGAGTGATTGAAACTACAATCTCAAAGCAAGGATTCAGACCTATTCAGAACCTAAGCGGTCATTCATTAGAGCAATACACTATCCATGCAGGGAGATCAATACCAAATATTTGGACTATTGGTTCATCGTTTAATCTTGCTCCTAATCAAGCGTATGCAATCGAACCATTCGTAACAACAAAAGACGGTCAAGGAGTAGTACATGAAGGCAAAATTCGCAATATTTTTGGTATAACTTCTCGCAAACCAACTAAAGATAAAGAGGTCGATGAATTCCTTGCAGACGTTTGGAACAGATTTAAGACACTGCCATTTGCTCTTAGATGGCTACTTGACAAATATGAGGAAAAAAAGGCTCGTCAATATATAGAAATTTTAATTAAGAGAAGAAATGTCCATGCATATCCTATTCTTGTAGAAGGAAATGGAAAAATAGTTGCTCAAGCTGAGCACACATTCATTCCTTCGGACAGTTTTATTGATATCATCACGTTATAATTCTGCCGTTTACTGCTATATTTATTCAACTTGTCATTTTCCAATGTTCGATCCCGTCCCCGGTCGACCTACGGTATTTTATTCTGTTTCTCTGATGGATACTCACCGTAAATTGAGGTGATCATAACAATTCCCGAACACTTCTTGCAGTTAGTGACTTTCTTGTAAACATAATCACTGGGTTCAAAATTTCTTTTGCTCATTTGTCCACAGCTCTCACATGTTTCCACAGAATAAATTGTTGGAGATTTATCTTTCTTCTTCTTTCTAAATAAAAACCGCACGTTCTACTGTGCAACTCCCAATGTATTTCCTACACCTACAACCAAAATAGATTGTCCTACACAAGTCTTATCTTCAATTACTTTAAATACAGTGTTGCTTACTTTATCAAATGAATCAGAAATCTCTTTACGCATAATAGATATTGCGTCCTGAATAGATTCCTTTACTATGACAGCATAAACAGGAATGTTAAATCTGGTTGCAATATCTTCAATCTGATATCTCTCAACTCCTATACCACCTATGGCAGCTCCAATACCCTCAGCAACGGCTCCAGTTTTTTCACCTTCCAACTTTAGTGCTGCATCTATCATTATTATGACATCAATTTTCAAGCCCATTTCGCCGGCTAGTCGTTGAATCCCTTCCCCAGGTCTACCTACTGCTCCACCTGGTCCTTCTGCTTTGAGTAGATACAATTTTCTACCCTGGTATTGATCCTCTGTGTAGAGGGTTTCTCTAGCAATTAATTTCTTTTCCTTTCCAATCATCATTTTTCCGACAACCATTGGACCTATGCTATCTCCTATAGGTTGACCGTTTTTAAATGCACTTATTCCATTTTGCAATGCCTCAGCTTCTTGTAACAATAGTGGCATTACCATTTGCAATTGTACAAGTACAAACATGTTTGTAGTCCGTTTACCCATGAGATAAAAATGTCTCACAACCTTGAAAATCATATTTAGAGCAGTTGCAGCCTCAAGAATGTTTTCAACGCGAGAAGCATGTGTGTCAGTTATCCCATCTGCCATCCTCTTTATTTCAGAGCGTATTCTTTCATCTTTGATTCTCATTACATGATCCAGTTTTCCGATAATCCCATTAGGATCAAGATCCACAGGCATAATCGTAAAATATTCGAGAAAATTATCGATTTTTTCACTTGGATCAATTGAAGGTTTAACTGATGTTTTGATATAATCTATTGCTTCTCTCCTAGATATTTCTTTCATTGTTTTTAGTTTTGCTAGAGATTTTGAAATGTCATTGAGAATCATCCATGACTGAAGTTTCTGACCATAAATCATTAGAACGAAAATGGGTGCGAACCAAAGAATGTATGTAAGAGGATTGGAACCAGAATCAGATCCCCCACCAGGCCCAAAAATACTGTTGAGTTGTTGTAAAAAGAAAGCACCCATATTATAGATTCTCTAATCCAAATCAGTTGGATTTTTAATCACAATTAAAGGTTTACTTTGCAGAGGTCAGATAACGTTAAGCTTATAATTGTATACGCATGTGGATTACCGAATAATATTGAATAAGTAATCAGCAATTACTTGAATGACATTCAGCTATGTTGCTCCCAAGATCGGTCATTGAGCGATGACAAGCTAAATGTGTTAATTCCTAAAATTTACATTGTGGGAACAGATTTATCTTCACACATCAAATATAAAAAACAGTGCGTTGGTTTTATATATGTCAATCATGCTAGACGAGAAGATATTTTATTTATTTTGAAGGAGACTCCCTGCTCGTATAGACCTTTGGAGATACTTAATCGTAGGCCATCCTCAACCGCTTTAATTCTGTTCGTATCTTCGATAATGTCAAGTGGAATATTGACTTCAATTTCTATGTCTAATTTCATCTTTTTAGAATAGACCAATTTACAGGTACAATCTGAACCTGACCTATCAACTTTACCAAATAATCCAAGGATAAGTCTTATAGTTCAATTTATTACCCGTGTGTTGCTCTAATTAATAGTGACTGAATCTAGGAACAACAGATTTATAGTTCATGAATACGTTAATTCAATGTCAATATTTATTAAATTAGAAGAGATATCATAATTCATAATTATTTTATTATACAATCCATACAATTCACAAGTCTGATGGTTATAGCCCATATCAATAGAACTGCTAAAGAAATATTCGTAAAGAATAACATCATATATCATTTACTGTTGATTAGTTACCGACAAAGATTAGCATTACATATCATGCTCTACCTTTTGATGTTCACCTAGTTTATCTAAGCTATCAAAAGTCTTTTTACACAAATCGCACGTGAGAGGGTTCAAATTATTGTCATTATAATCTACACCGGGTTCTCCTTGATCCATGTTATTCCCATTCACATATATACCAACATACAATAAAGCAGTTTTATTTTTGTTACTCCATTATTTAAATAGATTGACACATATGGAAGCATCAAACCTATGGGTATCTTAAACTGATTGACATATAAAGGTAAAAATTCAATGAAATTCTTCTTAATATTGTGTACATATATACCAGTAGCTAACGTCTTAGAGAATAGCAAAAACTCTATGCCTCGGAACGAAAAAAGTTTTTGTGTATATTGTCGACTATTTTAGCAACATTGTCAATAATCTTTGATGATGCAGAAAGATGGTTTTTTGCATCAAATATTGATTTCAGATCTCCTGGCGACAGGATATGATACATACTGGAGTCTTTCTTTATAGCCTCATGGAAATGCTGTTTATTATCATGCGAGGAAAATGCAATTCTTTGGATATTTCTATATGCTTCTAATCTAGGAATACCTTTTTTTATTAATGCTTCGAGAACAAATTCCGCATAGATTTGACCATTAGTCATGTCAAGATTTGAAGTAATTCTTTCTATATTTACTGCTAATTTCGAAATAACATTAATCATTAAATTCAGCATCTCATCTAAGATAATCATAGACATAGGAATGATGAAACGTTCATTAGCTGAATTTGATAGATCCCTCTCATGCCATAATGGTATATTTTCCATTGCTACATCTACTGCAGAACGTAAAATCCTTGCAAGCGAAGAAACCCTTTCGCTTTTGATTGGATTGCGCTTAACAGGAACCGCGCTGCTTCCCATTTGGCCTTTTCTAAATGGTTCTGCAACTTCACCTATTTCAGTCCTCTGCAGATTCCTTATTTCAACAGCAATTTTATCAAGTGTAGAACCTGTCAATGCAATCAAAAATTGAATCTCTGCATATCGTTCACGAGGAATAATTTGAGTAGCAGCATCAACAGCATAAAGGTCCAAATAGTTAGCAACTTCCTTCTGAACCTCCAATGCTCTTTCCCCCATCGAAGAACCAGTTCCAACAACTCCTAGGGTTTTGCAAAGCAAAAAACGTTTTTTACCTTCTTCGATTCTCTCAATGTGTTTTGCGAGTTCTACCGCCCATATTGCAAATTTTAATCCGAATGATACGATACTTGAATGTTGTCCATGAGTCCTTCCCACAGCAGGTTGAGTTCGAAATTCTATCGCCCTGTTAACCAGAATAGTTGCTAGCCTAAAAATTTTAGGCTCGATAATATTTAATGCATCCCTCACTTGCATTGAAGTAGCGGTGTCTACTACATCATTACTTGTCAGACCGTAATGGATCCATGGCTTTGTTCTATCCGAACATTGTTCGCTTAAAGCCTCAACTAATGCGGCTGTATCATGATCACTAACTGTCTCTAATTCCTTAATCCTGTCAACTCTAATCTTGCCAGATTTTGTCTCTTTTACGATTTCATCGCAAGCGTCAGAAGGTATAATGTTAACTTTGGCTTGTGCCATTGCTACTGCAGCCTCGAACTCTAGTTGATAGTCTAGTCGTTTTTTTTCCTCAAATATTTCTCTTATTTCTCTGCTTCCATATCGCCCTGAATCAATTGGTAGAATAGGCATATCTATTACAAATACCGGAATATAAAAATAAACGTTGTTCGTTAACGTTTTCACATAAGTAGAAGATGATATGATCGGAGTAATGTATTTGAAACTAGATCAGTTTAGGCCAGTCTTATAGTATTTTCAATTCTAAATCAGCAGACTGGTGCCTCAAGGTCTTATATTAGCAACTTATATAGAACCATCTTGACATCATTTATGCTATGTTTAATTTCATCTCATCTCCATTGCGATTTTTAGTTGAGCTTTGCAGTTATTATCTTTTAACTTTGCTTGTAACCATGAAACAAATTTATCCTCAAACTTTTTTCCCCGTGAACTCTCAATTTCATCTACCTTAATCTCACATAATCTTTCTACAAATTCACCAGAAAGAAACAACTTAGCAAACGACCATCCTGCACTAGAGATCGGATTATCTAAGGCAAAAGTATCATTGTCGTTAGCAAAACGGCATATTTTCCGATATTCAGATAGTACTTGCATCGCTACTTTAGAATCGAATTCAAAATCGGTCGTTTGAAAATCCAATATAAAGGTGCCCAAAACCACCATTGCTACTAGCCATCCGTTACACCTTCATTTCCTTGCTTTAATTTATCTGAGAATGAAACTAATTTGCCATGGTCTTCGATTTTAATAGTTGTATTAACCCTGACGTTTATGCCAACGGATCGAAATAAGGCTAGTAACTCTCCACCTGATATTTTCTGCTTGATCTCGCCAATTCTAATCAATTCCACAATTTCACTGACCAGTGATTTTGTTTGAATTGGAAATTGAGACTCCGCAAGCTTTAGGACTTCCTCCCCTCTGTCATACAAGTAGTCAGATATAATTTCCCGGTTACCTCTTTTGTGTTGTACCTTTGATTCTTGAAGTCGCTGTCTTTCTATCCGCGCCTTTTCAAGTTCAGCTGCTTGTTCTCTCAGCACTTTCATTTTTCGAGCTTTGATAATTGCAATATCTGGATCTTCTTCTTCTTTTGACATTAACCTTTTATCACTCCGACTGGAATTAATCTAACTACCTTAGTCGCGATCCCAAGTGAGTGGGATACGTCAGCAACTTCATCTACATCCTTGTACGCATCAGGCGTTTCCTCTACTACCCCATCCTTTGTCATTGCCTTAATATAGATGCCTTTCGATTCTAATCTGTTTCTGACATTTTCTACACTGTAGCTTCTTTTTGCAGCAGACCTTGACATTGTCCTACCTGCACCATGTGCAGTCGATCCAAAACTTAAATCAAGAGACTTTTTATTGCCTAAAAGGATCCAGCTTGCAGTTCCCATGGATCCGGGTATAATTACCGGTTGGCCAATACTAAAGTATTTATTAGGAAGTTCATCCATTCCTGCTGGAAATGCTCTGGTAGCTCCCTTTCTATGGATGACTAACTTTCTCATTCCTTCGCCTTCCACTTTATGACGTTCAACTTTAGCAATATTATGTGCGACATCATATACAAGGTTCATATCTAATTGTTGTTCGCTCATTTGAAATACTTTTTCGAATGTCTTTCTTGTCCAGTGCGTTATCAGTTGCCTGTTAGACCACGCAAAGTTCAAAGCACAATTCATTGCTTTGCGATAATCTTCACCTTCAGGTGAATTGTTTGGAACACACGCAAGCTCCCTGTCTGCAAGTTTCATACCTTGGTTCCGTAAAGCAATTTCGGAAATGCGTAAATAGTCACTACATATTTGATGCCCCAGTCCTCTTGAACCACAGTGGATTAAAACTGTCAATTGTCCCTCTTGAGTTATGCCCATAGCTTTTGCGGCTCTCTCATCATATATCCTGTTAACTTTCTGTATCTCAAGGAAATGGTTGCCTGAACCCAAGCTACCTAATTGTGGTGACCCTCGCTTCCTTGCCATGTCTGAAACACTTTTGGGATCAGCACCGACCATTCTTCCGCCTTCCTCACAGACTTCAGCATCCTGATTCCATCCATATCCATGTTCTATAGCCCATTTTACGCCATCTACAAGTAATTCGTCAAGGTTTGATTTGGTCAGCTTAATAGCTCCCTGACTTCCAAGTCCTGACGGAATCGATCTAAAGAGTTCATTTACAAGATCTTTTATTTTTGGTTTTACATCTTTTTCAATTAAGCTTGTTGCAAGCAACCTTACACCACAATTGATGTCATAGCCTACACCCCCTGGACTAATAACACCTTCTTCAAGATCAAGTGCAGCGACACCACCTACTGGAAATCCATAACCTTCATGTCCATCTGGAAGAACTACAACATGTTTCCTTACTCCGGGTAGAGTTGATACATTTGCTGCCTGATCGATGGTTCTATCAGTAACCATCTTTGAAATAAGATTATCCGTAGCGTAAATAGTAACAGGGACTCTCATTCCCTTTGAGACGTCTTTTTCAATCTGAAATATAAAGTCATTAATTTTCCTAACTCTATGGTTACCGCTTTTGGTTAGTAATTCACTCATTCTCTAATCATTTGATTAGTAGTTATTATAAGCATTGCTTAATGGTTGTTTTTGTCTGGAATAACACATATGATTATCAATATATTCAGTTTTAACTAAAAGATGGGTACTTGACATACATACGTATATTTTAAACAGATCTAAAGATTACGCTTTGGTTATTAAGAATATATCATAAAAAGAGGAGAATGTTAGACTCTAACACTATTTAATCCAATACTTACAAGGTGTTTATTTCTTGGATGAGCATCTTGACTGTATTAATGTCAATATCGAGTTGATCAGCAATCATGTCCTCAGAAATGCCAGATAAGTGAAGGTTTCTCACTACTTCTTTCTTTTCATTGTTTATTATAGTAGATGGAGGATATAATGATAAATCTGATTCTACTGATTGAATATACTGCCTGATCTTATACAACAGATCATCTGTGTCAGCACTGTGATCTGACGAAAATACAAGCACATGCTCCTTGACCGGCATAGTAACCATCTTCACTTTATCGTAATAGTAAATAACATAGCTTAATTTACCTAATTGCGAAGCAAAAAACTTCCTCAAGTCGACAATATACGCAGATTGAGCCAAGCTCAGTTCTGGGTTTCTTCCTGTAAGATGTTCTTTGACGCCTTCTCTGCTATTCCCAGCATACAGGTGTCCAGATTTTTCCACTATTCCGGCAAATCTAATTGCCGGATCAAGATCCAAAATATTTCTAGAGAATTGCTCTGATTTCATATTTGATATGATTAACCAATAATCATATAGTCTTTTTGATTTTTTATTGACTACTATATAAATATATTATATTATATTATTGGTTTCTTAAATGATATTGTCCCTGCTGGATGTTTCCAATTAATCGATTATCACCAAGAACATACACAAACTCCTTAAGAGTCAGCGAGTAACTAAAATTATATTATAATAGACCGATTTATCATAACACTATGAAAATAGCAGTAGCATCGCACATAGTAATCGATTTTATACATGATATAAAAGGAAAGATCACTAGGAGTCTTGGCGGTCCTGCATGCTACTGTGGTCTCACTGCCAGACAGTTCGAGTTTGAAGTTAATCTCGCAACTAAAGTAGGGAAGGATTTTTGTGCACTTTATATGGATTTTTTATGTGATCGTGGTATTGCCGTCAAAGAGTATCAGATCACTGAATGTCCTACAACAAAATTCGAAATCATATTAAATAAGGATACTCGAGATTTATTTTTGCTTTCAAAATGTTTACCTTTGACTGAGGAAGATATTCAAAAAATACATGCTGATTGTTGGCTAGTAAGTCCAGTGATAGACGAGGTTCCCCTTAATGTACTTAGGGCAATAGTTAAAGATGGTGGGAAAGGAGATTTTGTAATGCTTGATCCACAAGGGTACAGCAGGTCAATCAAATACTCATCAGGACCAATATCATTACTCGATAAAGTGGCATTGGATCTGTCAGGCATAACAGCAATAAAGGCAGATAAGCAAGAACTTGCAGCATTAACTGGAGGTCTCGAGGAATTTGCAGCAATGAAATTTTTACAGTCATCTAAAGGGGTAAAATTTGTTATTTTTACTGATCGTAATTTTACCCACTTATTGCATAATGATACGCATTATTGGGTAAAAGTAGATGTAGACACTTCAGATTATACAGGTGCAGGTGATATCCTATCAGCAGCATTTTGCTGTTCATACCTAAAAGAGAGAGATCCTTTATGGGCTATCTGTTTTGCAGCTGGAGCGGTACGTGCAGCCCTTGAAACAAGGTTAACAGGTTTGAACAAGATCCCTCCAAAATCAAAGATTGAGCAAAATGCATATTATTACTATGGCACTGTTTCTTTTCAGAAATCATGAAGTTTGGTTATGAAAGGTTATTTTTGCACCCTTAAATTAAAATAATTAATCTTTTAAGGTGATAATGATGAAAATAGCCCTGTCAGGCTCAGATTCTAGGAATGGAGCGTTGCTATTGCAAATGAAAAAGACACTCGATTTATTGAATATTAATACACAATTTATGAAAGATACAGGCTATAAATTGGCAAAGGAAGTCGATCTCGTCGTAGTCGCTGGCGGAGACAGAGGCATTCTTGACTATTTTCATAGAGTTGTAACCGACTCTGCACCTGTTCTTGGAGTTTATGAATCAGACGCTACCGGGTTTCTGGCTCAGTTAGAAGTCAAAGACTTAGAATCCGCAATTTTAAGATTGAAGAGAGATGATTATGAAGTTGATGAGGTATTTCGTTTAGCAGTTAGAGTAGATGGAAAAGAGGTGGAGCCTGTTCTAAATGATGTCGCAGTATTCCCAAGCAAGAGCGCAACATTAATGGAGCATGTACTTAGAATAAACGGTAAAGACGTATGGCATGATAACAGTGACGGCGTTATAATATCTACTCCAATAGGGTCTACAGCGTATTCCATGTCTGCAGGGGGCCCGATGGTCTTACAGAAATCTCCAGTATTTATCATAGTATCTGTGAACTCGCTTGATAATACTCGCAGACCACTCGTAGTTCCTAACGATATCAATATAGAAATTGCAAATATTATGAGCAGGTATCACTGCGAAGTTGTACTCGACGGTGGATGTAGATCGGGAATAAAAAAAGTACTTGAATGCTATAGGCATGAATTTCCTGCTAGGCTTGTCAGATTAATAGGTGATTCTTCCCCCATATCGCTTATAGCAAAGAAGGTAAAATTAGCTAAAGATCTATTAAGCATACCACCTAGTGCAAAACTAATTTTGAAAACACTGGAGTATGAGGGTGCATTAAGTCAAAAAGACCTTTCCGTCAGAACCATGCTTCCAGAAAGGACTGTGAGGCTCTCTGTTAGTCATTTGCTGAATCTAGGCTATGTAAAGAAGAAGACATCTCTTCGCGATGCACGACAGAAGATTTATGAACTTAGGATCTAAAAGAGGAAGAAGCAGAATAATATACTGCTGCCTTTATAAAGGCCTCGAATGCCTGCTCGGGTTTGCCTGGCCTACTATTAAACTCGGGATGGTACTGTACAGCAAAGTAGAACCTGCGATTTGGAATCTCTATCATTTCAATTCGCTTGCCATTATCAGAATAACCAGATAACACCATACCATGTTTTTCTACAATTTCGCGATAATTCTGATTAAATTCATATCGGTGTCTATGTCTCCTATATATTAAATATGGTTTCCCATAAATTTTTGAAGCCTTTGTATTAGGAATAATTGTAATTTCATGCTTACCAAGGCGCATAGTTCCACCCATATTCTGTATAGACCTCTGTTCAGGCATAAATATAACTACGGGATTTTTTGTAGTTGGGTCTATTTCAGTGGAACCAGCATATTCCAGGTTACAAACATTTCTTGCAAATGCACTAATTGCTAATTGGAACCCAAAACATATTCCAAGGTATGGAATATCTTCTTCTCTGGTAAAATTGACTACGTTCATTATTCCTGCACTTCCCCTTTTCCCAAATCCACCAGGCACTAGTATACCATCAAATTTTCTAAGATATGCAAGATTATTATTTGCTGCTTTTCTTCCTCTTTTTCCGTTCTCTTCAAATTCTTCAGAATCAATCCATTTAATTTCTAATCTTCTTCCAATTTGAGCGCTCGCATGTAAAAGAGCATGATATACACTGACATAACTATCTGGAAGAGTAACATATTTTCCTACTACTGCAATTCTTACTGTACCATTGTGATTATAGAATGATTTTGTAATTGATTTCCAATTTGCCCATTTTACAGAGCAATTCTTCAATAACAAATTTTCTGAAATAGCCTTAAGCATTCCCTGACTCTCTAAAACTTCTGGAACCTTGTAAATTGATGGTGCGTCGTGACACGATATGACACATTTTTCTTCCAAACTTGCAAATAAAGAAATTTTGTGTCTGGCATCAGAGGTGAGAGGCATTTTGCATCTCACAGCTAGAATATCAGGTTGAATTCCAATTCTTCGAAGCTCTTGGACACTATGCTGCGTCGGCTTTGTCTTTTGTTCGCCTACAACATCCACTATAGGAGCAAGTGTAACATGAATAAATAGTGTATTAAAATGGCCATCTTCAAGTTCCATTTGTCTTAATGCCTCTAGGAATGGTAAACTTTCAATATCGCCTACAGTACCACCACATTCTACAACCATAACGTCTAATGCCTCATCATGGGCGATTCTCCTTAATCGGTTTTTTATAGCATCAGTAATATGTGGAATAATTTGAACACATTGTCCAAGATACTTTCCCTCTCTCTCTGAATGAATTACGTCTAAATATATCCTACCGGTAGTAATATTATGATCTTTCGTCATGGCATTATCTAGAAAGCGCTCATAATTCCCAATATCCATATCGCATTCGCCTCCATCCTCAGTGACAAATACCTCGCCGTGTGCAATAGGATTCATTGTTCCGGCGTCATAGTTAACATAAGGATCAATCTTAATACAAGAAACCTTTAAACCTAATAATTGCAACAATTTAGCCGTGGAAGAAGTTATTACACCTTTGCCTAGCCCTGACATAACGCCCCCTGTGATAAAAATAAATTTTGGTTTGGCGTTGCGTTTTATGCTATTTGCGGACTGCACATTAGGTTTTGGTTGATGAGCTTTTTATTCCTTTTTTTGTAAAAATCCAAATTCGAATTCCTTGACATCAAATCACTTTACTATCAAATCGCGAAAGAGATAACTTAATAAGAAAAAATGTAAATAAACATATTGATTTTAAAAACAAATGCAAGAGTCGAATAACAGTGACCATGCCAACCCTGACCATTCAAAGTTAAGAGGCAAAATAGCCTTAGACACATGGCACAGGAGTATTTCAATGGATGATGAAAAGAGAATCAATATCAAGATAAGTAATATATATAAAGTAGATTTCGAGGAAGCAAAAGAGATCCATACCAACTATCATTCAAATAGAATAATGTCTCTTCTTCTCGATTGGGCAAAAAAGCATGGAATGACAGAATCTATATTTGCAGCCAAACAGAGAGATTTGGATGTCCAGGAATTGGCCTATCAGGTTTCAATGGGAGAACTAATAGAAATAGCTGCAGTAGAATTGTTATACAAGCAGTTATGCGATACTACTAAGACAAATAGCAGCCAAACAACAGAAGACAGGTATATTAACTTTTATAGTTAGAAATCTTTTTTACCGATATCATCAACAAGATCAACCAAAACCCATGAGCTACGAAATGACAATATTGCTCAGAGCAAGATACTACTTACATTAATCTTATTTAATTTATTGATAGCATATTAATCTAGATGTATATAACCAAAATTCAATGAAAATAGCCGAAGAGTTCAATGTATTGAGTTAAACACATCGGCAGCGAATATTATTTTTAGATCTGTTAATGAAATAACCATCATAGTTTCTTTAATGTTCAAATATATACGGTTACGCAAGCAGAACAAAAATTATACGGAAAATCTAGATAATCTTGCAAACATTGTTAGTCATTATTATTATTTAAATTCCATTTAGGTATCCATCCTGCTCTAATCTCTCAGCATGAGCTGCAATATATCGCCATATAATATCAGCCTTATCAGACTGAAAGTCCCATGGAGCAACCAATACTAAATCATGGTCTCTTATCCACATCTTTCGCTTAATCTTTCCACGAATACGACAAGTTCGTACCTTTCCATCTGTACATTTTACAATGATATTATCCCCTCCTACCAGTTTGACTACACGACCCAGTAGCTCACCCTTCTGGGGCATAACCAATTCTTTTAGTGCTGATTCACTGAGTACTTTTCTTTTGCCTAAATTAAAAACCCACTAAATTTAATGCTTACAGAAATAAAAATGTAAGGAATTGGTAGTCTCATGAGTATAATACATCAAAAGTATTAACATACGTCAGACGGTCGACCACTGGATGTCATAATCAAGCGTGGATTTGAAGTAAAAGATCGACGCCTTTCCAATACAAGGCATTTTTATTTCAGTAAGCCTTTAGAACAACAATGATCTAAACAGAATATATATACACAAAAAATACTCGTGAATTTGGGGATAACAGAAAAAGCGCGTTATTTTTTACTGCTGACCAATATATCCAACATTGTTGAAAAATGCTGTCAACTGGTTTACATAATCATTTTCTCGATTTATGCTGTACATGATATTTACAAGCTTGTTCTCATTTACCCAGCCTATTTTAATTAGATCGTTTAAATTACGTTTAATATCTTCCCTTTTCAAATGAGTTTTTTTATGAAGTGCATAGATAGTTAACATCTTATTCTCTTCTGCTAAAGCCTTCATTATCTTGATCTTGCCAATGCTGCCAAGACCCGTTTCTATTACCTCTTTGCAAGATAATATTCTCCCATTAATCATTTTTAAGTAGCATCGCGTCTAATCTGTTTTTGAAGGATCGGTTCAAGCTCTTGCAAAGAGGCTCCATGTATTCCGATTTCTTTTAGTGATCTAATTTCAATTATTTTTCTTAATTGTAGATCATGAAGACTGTCTTCTATATCCAATTTTTTTAATTTAAATTCTTCACTTAGTTCTGACATACGTAGACGAATTTCTTTGAGTTCAACATATTGCTTTTTCTTGATGCGTAACGCTCTAACCAGCGCCATTAGGGTAAATATCTGGCTTTTTGATAGTTCTTCAACTTCTTCAGTTGTTATAGATTGATGAATCTGGCCGTGTACCTTTCGAATTTGATCTAGATTTACTCTGCCTGTTCCCTGCGATTCTGCAAGATTTCCTGCATACAGAAGAAGATCGAGAGCATATCTTATATCACCATTGACATCTGGAGAAATAGTAATTTTGGATATTTCATCAATGATATCCGATCCAATAGCTTTTGGGTTGAACGCTTCTGTGCATCTGCTTACCAATATATCACTGATTTGTTTAATAGAATACATTGGAAACTCAATTGGAACTCTACCTAACGTACTTAGCTCCGCTTGGTCAAGCCTGTTGTAGAACTCTGTACTCCTAGCAATAAATATTACACCCTTTACGTTACATGCTTTATCAGGATCAAATTCATTAAGTCGAGTAAGATCGTATATAATGCTGCTATCCTTTGTAGACTTGATCAAATAGTCGATTTCATCAAGAATAATTAATGCATGTATCCTATTTTCATGCAAGTAACGCAACAAGTATCTCAACATTTCTTCTGCACTTAGACCCTGTGCAGGCAGCTCAGGAGCGATCCGTTCTAGTAATAGCCTATAAATTGCATATTTATTTCCTCCTTGCAATTTTAAATTCACATAAGCAGTTTTCATCGCTAGTCTATTCTTAACAAAATCCTCCTCTAGTAATTTAGAGAATTTTAGAACAGTGGATGTCTTGCCTATACCTGCTGGACCAATAATTTGCAATACAGCTAATGGAAATTTATCCGGATCCAAATACGAGTCACGAAAGACATGCTGTATTTGCTCAATCTGTCTCTCTCTATGCGGAAGATCAGTAGGTATGTATCGGGGCGATAGTTTTGATCTATCTCGAAATATGGCGCTTTCAGACATTTTACTAAGATGATAAAATCATCAAGGATATTATATTAAAAGTATCCTACTAAAAGGAACCAACATTCTGGAGTTTCTTGAATGTTCTTTGTAGCTTTTCTGCGATTACAGCTATTACTTTGAGAAATGTGCTAGATTTTTATTCTGTCTATCTCTTCTGAAGCTATTGATTTTGATCAGATCTTTTCAGTTTGACGTTGTTTTAGATTTTTGTTTAGCTATATTTGACATTCCATTCATTTTGATACTTCTTTGATTGAATATACAAATTCTATCTAATGATTGTTTAATTGTTGATTTTGCTGTTGGTTTGATCAAGCTCATCATCATTCTTCCCTGATATTCATAATCCTATATGTGCAAATATATCTGCTCATAATAATAATTATATAGATAATTATTGTATTCTTTTAACTAATTTGTTTGTGGGTCTAACAATATAATGTGTTCTGCAGTCCATTAAGGATTCCTGGCCATTTGTGTAGTCTTATAATTTGAGCTATTACTCTAAATCTGTTAAAGCCTTACTGCTAACAATAAAGTCTTGTACCTTATAGGTCAATCAAGATCGATTGATTATTGCTGCTACCATTATTGCAGTCATGTCACAATTGCGCTGCTTATTATCGGTAACCTTAAAGTTTGATTTTTTTAAATATTTGCATAACGTTGGTGATAAGAGCTTCATCAAATTTTTAGATGTTAAAAGTCATGATTTGGAATATATGCTAAAAAATCTGCCAAAAATTAAACCTTTTTGCTGATAACAGACTTTATTATGGAATCATTCTCATATTACGATAGCATAGTTGCGATTTCAACGAGTTTTTAGTAGGATACCATGGTTTTTTACCATGTTTTCTGCATAGTTTACTATTTTTCAGAAATTTTATGATAATTCCTAGTACGTTGCACTGGATTCATTGGATCTCACAATACATAGTATTTTTGCAATTTTTATTAAATACTACAACTTTTTTGCTTTTTGATCATAATATTGTCATTTGATCTGCAAATTGCGCATTAATGTATATTCTAATAGCTAAGACATCATATTTCTATATGTATTCTAATGATAGTTGCAGTTACCAGTAATTACTTTTGACTTACATTCTATATTTCATTTTTGTCAGCAAAACTTCAATTTCATATCAATATAAACAATTGCCATCAACATATATATGCAAAAGAGGAACGCAATGTGTAAACACCTCTCTTAAAACAGAAACCCTGCATAATTAGTAATTTCAATATATGCAAAACTTGCATAGATCATTAATTTATGCTATTTGATTTGACCAAAGGCAGAATTGACGATAAAAAGCCACGAAGAGAAGGTCTAACTTATATCACAGACAAGTTGCAATGCATAGATAGAGATAATTTTGAGATTATATCTTCGATGATAGATGTAGTAAAGATCCACGGTGCGTTTCCACTCTTAATACCTGAAGCAGCACTGGAAAAGAAAATAAAGTATTATCATGATTTTGACATTCTTGTATCGACAGGAAGTACTATCACGGAATATACTATTATGGAAAACTCCTTCGAGAGGTTTATAACAGAAGCAGCCAGAGTCGGATTTGATATAATTCAGATAGGTGAGAACAACATAGATCTGAGCCTAGATAAAAAAGAAAAGATTGCAAATATCATTCAATCAAAGGACCTCGAATTTTTATGGAAGGTAGGGAAAAAAGATCCGAGACATCAGCTGGGAATAAATGAAACATTATCAAAAATTGAAGAAGCGATAAAGACCAGTGCTAAGAAGGTGATACTTGAAGCAAATCAGGGTATTGCTGTTGGTATTTATGATGAAAAGGGCCTTGTGAAATGGAATTTTGTAGGGGCATTAACTGCAAAATATCCACCTATGAACTTTATCTTTGAGGCTCCATTCGAATCCCAACAATCCTCTTTAATTGCTGAATTTGGCCAGCGCGTTAATATGGCAGAAGTTCAGCTGGATTTTGTACCATTAGTTGAGTCACATAGAAGAGGGTTCTTATCAAATTCAACTTACGGTATATCTTCATATTCCCGCAAAGAACCGGAAGGTGGACCTGCTTCCAAGTTCATTTATTATATAATAAATTCAAAGCACCCTATAGAACAGGGAGAATTGATTCATCTTACCCATCTTCCTAGGAGGACAATTCAGAATGCAATTGACGAATTAAAACATCAAGGATTGATAATTGAGAAAAACAGCCTAGAAGATACGAGGAGGAAAACCTATTATCCTGTGAAGTCTGATTGGCTTTGACATTAATGATAAAATATAGCCGTATGACTAATTTGTAAATATCTGCTGTGTCAAAAAATCACAAAGGAGCATTACCCAAGTTGCTACCCCTCTACTCCTTAACAATACAAGTGATCATTGCTTATTTATCAAAGCCGAATGATTCCATCTAGTCATTTTTTATTAAGAGGAAAGTGGACTTATGCCTGTGGAAGCAGCTGCAACAGGACAATTAGGAAATAATACTAGGCTGCTGTAGAGTAATGAAAATAAGTTGCCCAATTTTTCTTTATTTGTTTTTTATTTCTACTAGCAGTTGTTGAGGTGAATTGTGATAATGTTAAAAGCCTGTTATAAATTTGCAAAACAACAACACAGAATGTGCGTTAACTATTATGCCATGTGATAATGAATCTCCAATAAAAAATATTTGTATATCGCCTACACAGCAACAAAACCGTGATTGGGCACTACTTTAAAAACAAGCGTGACCAAATGGGTAATTGATATCATAAGTTAGTCAACATGCCAAAGAAGGAACTAAAAGAGGATGCTATAGACCTAAGACGTGAGAGAGTCTTGGAATTAACAAGTCAAGTATATGTCAAAGACAGATTGCTAACATGCTTCAAACTTCGCACAGAACTGT
>JBJMFM010000108.1:0-2994 GCA_045808425.1 Nitrososphaeraceae archaeon
CATCTTTTAATAATTATATATCTATGTAAGCATAATATCTTGATGCTGCATTTGCAACTCTTATTTTTTTCATCTTCTTGAATATTGGCCATGTAATCCTAACTTGACAAATTCAATATTTATTTTTGTTATTCAATTATAGGATGCAAAGATAGCCTACACATTTCTAGGTGACATTATTGAATCAGCTATGTCAAGTTTTACTTTTGCAAAAGTTTTATCTAATAACTAAATTAGAAAGAGTATATGACAGTAAGCAACGATTCTCTATTAGATCTTACAAAAATTCAAAAGTAGCATGGGCCCTAGGTGATTATCGTAAGATAGCTACAGATAGCCTTCCTGTGTCTGCTCACTTAATAGGATCTACCAACTATTCAATATACATATCTAGACCAGTAATTGCTTTTACAAAGCAATATTTTTTCGAATATATTCCATCATATTGTCTCTACTGTTTCTGCGGACCAACCAATGGCTGTGTGATCATCATCTTTCTTTTTAAAATCATTACAAGTGCAATAGATATAGTTGAAACTACTGCAGCTGTTAGAAATATCAGGTTATAGGATATTGGTAAAGGAAAAGAGCCTCCGCTATTACTACTAACTCCTTTTGAAACCATCTCTTGATGTGTTTGCATATATATTGCGGCAATTGCTGGTCCAATTGAGCTTCCAATTAGCACAAGTACTACTGACATTCCAAGTGATACTCCACTAAATTGCATCGGGGTGTATTCCATTGTGATATTAAATGTACCCACTTGTATCAATGAAATTCCACTAGCTACTATTGCTAGGTTTATTGCGACAATATATTCTGTGGAGTGGAACATAAATAGGCTGAAAAAGCCAATGGTCATAATGATAGTTCCTGCTACCGTTGGTTTAAGATTGCCTATCTTAGATACAATGAAACCAGAAGAAGGGGCAAATATTAAAAATACTATCATGAAGGGTAGTTGAACCATTGCACTTGATACAGCATCTCCGCCAAATCCAAGCGGATTAGGACTTCTTACTAATATTGGAATAGTCTGATATACCATAAACATAGTCATGCCAAAGATCAAGATAATGATATTTGCAGGAAGAAGTATTTTATGCGTCATTAAACTCAGCTCAATTAACGGCGATGATGCTCTTCTTTCTATAAAAACAAATAAGGCCAATGATCCAGCAGACAACAACCCTAATGAAATGACTATAATCTGTGTTGGATATGCACCACCATTACTATTACCAGCATTTCCAATATAGGTAAGAGTTAGTAGGAAGGAAGCTATCGTAACGGCCAAAGTTATGGCACCTTTTACATCAAGTCTTGGTCTTCTTCCACTACTACTGCTACTATTAGCATCAATTCGACTATCTGGGTTCAGAGAACGCGCTCTACTAGACTTGGTATCGTGAGCATCAGATTCCTCCACTGAATTTCCTCTTTTTTCTTCTGCTGCTACTACAGATAATCTCTTATCATTATCACCGTGAATGAACCTATTGATTATTATCCAAAGGGCGATGGCAACAGGTACTATAGAAAGAAATGTAGCATGCCATCCAAAGCTTTGGATTATGCTTCCACCTACTGCTAACCCTACTACTGAGCCTGCAGCAAACATTGAGCTGAATACTCCAATACCTATTGCAAGCTTGTCCTTTGGTAATTGATCTCTTATAATTCCAAAAGCTATTGGAAACATGGATATTCCTATACCTTGAATAACTCTTGCAATAACTAGAAAAGATATGTTTGTAGAGATTCCTCCAGCACAAATTCCTAAGATATAGATTATCAGTATTATCATTACCATTTTCTTTCGTCCATAGATATCAGATAACTTTCCAGCAATGGGAGTCGCAACAGCACCTGCAATAAGATATGCTGTAAGTATCCAAGATGATATACTATATGAAATATCAAAATCCCTAATAATGTCGCGTATTGCTGGCAACAGCATGGTCTCACCGTACATTGTAATTAGAATTGTCGATCCTAGAATTGCAAGTGTAATCCACGCAGAAGTTCTAATTTCTTTAGAAGTATCTAGCAACCCTGTTCTTTTTTTTTGAGTAGGTTGATTGGTGTCGTCGTTGCTGTTGGTTCTCATTCTGAACTTTACTATCGTGAACCAGCTTATCTTCTTCTTTATTTAAATCATTATAATCCATCACAATCACTTACTATTGATGTTAATGCTTTTCTCTTTGTATCTATTTGCCCTCCAACCTCTTCTTGGAATTGTCAACATGCTTTATGAAAGTTCCAAGACAAATTTCGCATCTGGTTGTATATGTATATTTGATGTATTAAGCAAACTATAAAGCTAAGCCTCACGACTATAATGTTAAGCGTGAAAATGAAGAGCTTAAGAATGTCCTAAGCTCTTGCTTCATATACTATGTTAAATGGTGTCTGAGTAGCACGTCTAAAATGCTTAAAGCCACCTGTCTTAACTACTTTCGATATACCTGCTTCTCCTGCCTGTGCACCTAGTGCAGACCCATTTTGACTTAATGACGCAGGTACACATACCATAATAGAACCAGCATAAAACATACGGCCTACTGGGTTTAAGTTATCTTCTAGTTTATCATTTGCAAATGGCTCTACTATCATTACTATTCCATCAGGTTTTTTGAGTATTTCAAGTGCATGAGCTGCTGCCCCTTGCGGGTCTTCCATGTCATGCAAACAGTCAAAGAATGTTATCAAGTCATATCTTTCTTCTGCTTCTTCTTTTTGTTGTGTATTATTGCTACTACTGCCTTTAGTAGTAGGAATAGGAAAATTTGTAGACGATGCTACTTCAAACTGTATTCTATCTTCACCTAGACCTTCTTCTCTTGCCTTGTTTCTAGCATACTCTATAGAAGCTGTATGGTTATCAAATCCATAAAACTTGCAATTAGGATAAGCCTTTGCCATAAGTATCGTTGTGATTCCATAACCACATCCAATATCAGCAACTTTTAGACCTCCTTCTTGCTT
>JBJMFM010000109.1:0-8064 GCA_045808425.1 Nitrososphaeraceae archaeon
GGCAAAGATGTTTATGATATATTGCATCCAGAAATTAAAAGCAAATTTACAGAAATTAAATATGATATTGAGAAATGGAAATACATTGATAAACATACAGGCAGGCTTTACAAACTTTATACATCACGCGATTAGGAGTATCTATACTGTTCATAATGCAAAAACTGATAAATTAGCAAATATGTGTTAAACTCTTACTAAATGCATGATGACAATTCAGCAACAATACGTATATGTAATGATTGTAAAAAGACATTCATCACCCAGTCTAGTATTGAAGAACATATCAAAACGACTGGACATAAAGATATAGTAAAAACAAACTTTGGGATAATAAATAATAAAAGACAAAAAGCAAAATGAAATACGATATTGAGCTAATACACTAACCCATCAAATGAATTCCGCCTATTACGTTAATGGGCCAATCTTGACTAATACTGGATACGTTGACCTGTCCGGGCGCACCAATACTAAGAGATTATATGAGACTTTACTATTGATCTAATGAGAATGAATTTCAACTCTAATAACACTTCCTTAACTTTAGGAATGGTTGCAACGTTAACATTAGGTATAGCAATTATGTTTGCTTCACCATTATCCGCAACTACGAATACGGGAGGTGGAATGATGATGTCTTCACCACCGTCATCATATTCATCAGCACAGCAGCCTGGTGGAATCTCCGGTCAAAGCGGCATCATGGAACCAGGGCTATATGCAAGCGGAACAATTGCAACTGTGCAAAATGACAAGGATGGAAAACCTGCATGGATTGTTTCTGGTTTATGGAGAGGTAGTTTAACAAACATGAGCTCTGCTGGGATGATGTCATCCTCTAGTGCAAATAATACAACAACTAGCCAAAAGAATCTTCCAACTGCAACGTTTAACACAGTATTTGAGATGGTAATGCTAAATGGAAGTGCATTGCACAAACATCAGATATCTAACTTTACGTTGACAGGTATGTCTATGCCAAATGAAAAAACAATTGTATCCAATGGAACTGCCACAATAACTATGAAAGAAGGTCCTGTCAATGACGTACCTATAAGTATTAGGACATTTGATGACAATGTAATAAGCATTTGGGTAGACCCAGCAAAGACAATGAATCATTTTGGTAACACACCAATATACGGTACTGTTACACAAGCAGTTCTTGTAAGAAAGTAGAAAGAAATACATTCTACTGCATTTTCTTCTCTTTTTTATGTTACAAATTTATTAATAATACCTATTTTTTCTTCATGTACCTGATATAGTATGGGTACCGCTAGTGTAGCAGCTGCTTTCCCTAATGCGCCAGTACTGAGAACATTATTAGTGCTGTATTAAGATTATTACTTTTGATACGCTAAAATATAAAATTCCATGTCATAATGTCATGAGCATGTCCTATATGATGGATATATATGTATATGATATCCAAACAAACGATGTGAAATGAACTTTTTCAAAAGTCTGATACACCACGAAAAAATTGATAATCTGCCAGAAAACACAGATATGGAGAGCATGATTCTGAACGTTTAGCTACACTACAGTACAAGGACATCATATATATCACATGTATCAGATAATATTGCCAATATGACAAGTACAGTTGCATTCTCAACACACCAATATTTTGAAAACTATTAAATACAAAAAGCTGTCTATAATCTTTTTTTGTAGGTGTTATTTTGTTCAGATATCTTTCTATATATGAAGTGTCATTACATTATTAATTAATTGTTTTGTTTCTCATTATGTCACTAATTAATATTTTATTAAATTAGATTGATTGTTTTCTCTCAAGCCCTTGTAATCTTGTAGATATAGATAATAGTTGGTCTGATAGCTGTGCGATAGCATCATCTTTCATTTTGTCACGATTTCTCAATGCCTGATTTAGTTCTTCTAGCTATTCGACTTTGACCTACTATCAGTCAACAGCATATCTTATGATAGTATCTGGTTGTTGTGAGCTAGCATCAGCTCTTTCATTCTAGCTTTCATGGCCTTTACCTTATTTTGCAATGATAGTTTGGGGCCAAATATTGTAATACCGTATAGGAGTAGGAATGGTCAATCATACACAGGGCCTATTGATGCAAGGCCGCCACCAGCATATGTGCCTCTTATTCTTTCCACAAATTCTATGTCGTTTATCATTTTGAGCATATCAAAGTTTATCTTATGTGCCACTACTATGTGAGTTCCACCATCATAGAATGCAGGTACCATTCCTGTTTCCTTAATTATTCTATTTCTAATCTCATCTGTATTTTGGTTTGGCTTTATAAAGACCTCAAGAGTGTATATTGGGTTCTTGTTGCTGTTTTTTTCATTTTTTTGGCGTAGTAGAAAATCGACAATTAATACTGGGTCGACTTTCCCAAGGTGTGTTTTCATAGACGTTTCAAATTCATCAAATTTCTGCAAAATCTCGTTAGCTTGACTCATGTATTATTCATGTGTTCATGAACTATAAACTAGATATAAATGCTATTTCATAGTTTTATGTATTGTCGTATTCCATTTCGACAACAAAATAGTACCACTAATAGCCATAGACTGATTTAGGCATGGTGTAAGTCAAGCTGCGTCTTGATATTAGCAAATTCATTTTCAAAGTACTTTAGAGCCTCATTGTCAAATATACAAAATTCTATAATATCTAATGTTGAAGTAGTATTTTTCTTGTTGTTACCATAATCATCATTATTATTACTACCTTGAAGAAAGGTCTTAGATTCTTCAATAAGTATATTTGCACATATATCTTTAGAGATTATAGTGAATGTATGTTAAGCGTAAATTTTTGATGCTCTTTTAGGTATTATAATTAAACATTTGAAGCTATACTCTATATATCAGTATTTCTGACAGACTAATTTTTGGTGCTGTACCAGATTTGAATTCAATTAATCTTGCCTATTTGAGTACCATATATATTACATACATCAGATAGCATTGCTATTAAAAAAACAATAATAGAGAATCAGACCATAAAGAGCTTTAACAGCGATAAAGACACTATCTAAGTGACCATGGATTTTGATGAAGTTGTAAAAAGGAGAAAGATGGTACGAGAGTATGATTTAGGCAGACAACAAATTCCAGACAAAATAGTTACAAAGCTAATTAAAAATGCTCATAAGGCTCCTAGTGCTGGTCATACTCAAGTTCAGGAATTTATATTAGTAAAAGATGATTCAACAAAAAAGAAACTAAGAAAGGCAGCTGTAAATCAAGAATACGTAGAAAGTGCTCCTCTATTAATTGTAGTGTGTTCTAATACTTCTCGCTCAGTAGGTCGTTATGGTAGCCGTGGAAGAGAATTTTACAGTATAATAGATGGTGCATTTGCTTCTATGCTTATTTTGCTTTCAGCTGTAAATGAAGGAATTGGTGCTTGCTTTGTAGGAGCATTTCAAGACAATAAAGTATCAGAAATACTTGAACTACCAAAAGATGTCAGACCAATAGGCATTATCTGTATAGGATATCCTGCAGAAAAACCTGAAAAGCTTGAAAGAATAGATGTTAAAGCACTAGTTCATTATGAAAAATATGGTCGTAAACCGTGAACTGAACTGGACTATTGCAATGAATTTACTTACAAAATCAAATTCAAGTGCATAAAAAGCCTCTAAATCTACTTTATTTAGTGTCAGCAGCAGTAACGTAAATACATATGCTATACTAAATGACTTCTGCATATATTACATAGGTGATTTGTCTTTATATCAGTGTCAGATAATGAATTGCTAAAATGCATCACACATTTTATATTTTCACAATGATTCAAACCAAAAGCATGTCCTAATTCATGTACTGCTTCTTTGACTACTCTTTGGCAAAAGATAGATGCATCTGGTTTTAATCCATAGAACTCTTGTCTTAGCCTAGGAAGATAAATTGCGCATATCCTACCATCCAAATGTGCTTGTCCAAATACAAAATTCAGCTTATCAGAATATGCATCAAAGTCACAAATAGCAAGTATTTTTGTTGTTGTTCTTCTTTCTTTGTAATAATGTAAATTCCTGTACCTATCTGAAAGCCATTGTAAGATGTCACTTGATTTCCATTGATTTCTTTGCTTGTCAAATAGTACTAGTTCTTGTTGTTCGGGAATTTGTTTTATTGGTGATGCTGTAACAATAAAGGAAGAAGAAACATTAAACTCTTTTAATAGCGCCTTTTCTAGAATGGAGAGAATACTTTTATCTGGCTCAAATAAGACTGGTTGAAGAATGATTTGCATTACTGTTACCATTATATCGACATTTGTTCAATAGCTGGAATAATAATACCATAATGAAGTCCGATTTGAAATAGGTGACAAGGTTATATGTTTAAAAATAATGGAGTACATGACTTCCATTATTTTTAATTACCAGTTGTTGTAAGTACTGCTCTAAATCTCACTTTACCACTCATCATTGATTCATAGGCTTCTGCTGCGTGCTCAAGTGGAAATACCTCATTTATTGACCTTATACCAGAAAGAACACTAAAGGAAAGGGTATCTTGTGAATCAATTGACGTACCGCTAGCCCATCCCATAATTGACCTACGCCCTGATATGAATAAGCTTGGCGGCACCTGAATCATTTCATCTGAGGCACCTACTATGATAAGCTTACCATTAACAGACAAGCCACCAAGTACCGCACTCATTGCTTTTGCACTTGGAACTGTTGCAAGAATAACCTTGGCACCTTCTATTACTTTTCCTCCTACTGTTTTATTACCATTGCTAGCAAACTTCACAAGCTCTTCAGATGGATTTTGAGATTGGCTATCAATGTAGTGTATTGCACCAAGTTTCCTAGCCATTTCCTCCTTGTCTTTACCTCTCCCAATAGCTATGGTCTTAAAACCCATCTTGGATGCAAACTGAATGCCTAAATGTCCAAGTCCACCTATTCCAAGAATGGCAATAATATCGCCTACATGAGCACCGCTGTTTCGAAGAGCATTATATGTAGTAATGCCAGCACACATCATAGGTGCAGCTTCTATATATGAAAGCTGCTTAGGAATTTCTGCTAAAGCTACTGTTGGCACAATCATATAGTCTGAATATCCACCATCGTAAGAAATACCTGGGACCTGTGCATACTTACACATAACAAAATCTCCACGCCTACAGGAGAAACAGTGACCACAATGACCTCCATGCCAGCCTACGGCAACCCGCTGTCCACGCTCCCAATTGGTGACATTCTTTCCTACATCGTCGATAACACCGGCTACCTCATGTCCTGGAACTCTTGGATATTGTATGCCTGGAAACAAACCTTGTTTAGTAATAGAATCGCCATGGCATATGCCGCATGCTTGAACCTTAATACGGACTTGCTCTTCTTTAGGTTCTGGAAAAGTATTCTTTTCTACTACTTCAAAAGCCCCATTAGCTTTAGAAACTTGCACTGAACGCATATGTGATTATTTTTCAGCATCCATTGTCTTTAATGGTTTTTAATTGATAACTGCTCTTGGATGAACTTGTACGGTTAATAATAAATCTCGCAAACAGCAATGAATTGACTAGCTTTCCCATAGCTACTATCAGGTGGTACATTTTCCTCTCTCCCTGTCCGGACAGATAGCCATTATTTATTAACACAGCAACTCAATTTGCTAACTAGACAGAGACCCTCCATATCCTTTACTCCCCTATGATAGGAGGCATGACTCTGTCTGCTGCCATATACTATTAGGCGTTACCAGAAAAATAAATTATTTTATTTTGCAAAGACAATTTTGGACCAAATATTACAATACCATACGTAGCTGCTAATCCTGCTGTTACCAAAAATAGACCCATCATGGAGATGCCACCACACATGATAGTCAGATGATAGGCCTCATTTGATATAAACATTAAATACATTGCTACATTACTTTGAAACTCAATTATGCATTGTTTCTAAGCTAGAAATACAGATTGCTTTAACCGTTAATGGAAGTGTAGCTGGTTTGGTAGGCTTACTCATATAAAGTAGAGTATCCGTTTTATATGCTGCTATTTGCATGGTTTTTTATCACAAATGTCCAAAGGTACAAAGATAATAGATAATCATGGAGTCCCAAGGTTAACCGCTAAAACACATGATGGTTTTAAGTCTTCACTACCGTCAATATGCCTTTTATGCAACAAATGTCTCTGGTCTGCAACCTTTCTTGATAGGAATAGATTACCTTATGAGAATACGTGTCCGCTATGCAGAAATAATAATAATAAATTATCTAGTTTCCCTATTATGCCAAACGAATCATTTGCTTTTAGTTACGATGTTAAAAGAGGGCTAGAAATAGAGTTTAAGCCTAGATAAAAATACTGCTATATTTTGTATATGAGCTTCAAACTACTATGCCTTCTTCGGTTTCTTCATTATAGCAAGTTTTGTAGTCTTGAAACATTACCTGCTTTATACTGTCTGTCAGACTACTGACTTCTGTTATATCATTTATGTCATTTGCTTTTTTTTACAGCTAACCCTAGAGATTCTAATTCATTTAGCCACCAACTATACTTTTCTGGATATTCTTTAATAGATGTAATAGCTAGTCACGTGCACATCATATCATATAATACTTTGAATACATTAGTCGTATTGCCTCGTAATGCAAATGCAATTCTTAATTAATAAGAATGTATTAGTTTTGAAAAAGATAAGAGAACTTGATAAAAACATACAGATAATTTTTGTAACAGCTTCAGAAGTGTATTATGGGAACTTTAGAAAGCAGTACTATCCAGAGATAGGTATTGACGTAAATATTAACTGTCTTCAAAAACCAATTACAAATGAAGAGCTAATAAAAATAGTAAATATGACAATAGCTACAAAATATGCAAAGTAATTTACGCATTAACCTTTTTCTTAAACTTTGAACCGCATCTAGGGCATGCTACGTCTTTGTGTTTTGTTCCGCAACTAACGCAGTAGTAATAATAATTATTTTGGCTGACAGAATAATAATTATTCTTCCAAAACCTAGAGGATATGATTGACGATATCAAGTCAAAAATTCCGAAGTTATTACTATTCTTTCTGTTTCTCCTCGTGTACAAGAAACTAACTAAAATTAATATGCCTATGATTACTGCTAGAAATAAAATGATTGGTAACATAAATACAAAGAGGATTCCTATTCCCACGGCTATCCCGGTCCATTTAAGCAGTCTTTTGGCAGAGTTCTTATTATCATAGTATTTTTGAATCGCCTGCCGTATTCTAGCCTTTATCATTATATCGCTAAAGATGCATTAATATTTAGTCAGATATGTAGCTATTGTTTAATATAGTAAGAAAAACTACAAAATAAGCTACACGAAATTTCTCTGTGAATTCATAATTGATATGGTTGCTGCTTCCTTTCAAATTCGTACTTTCTTGCTATTAAAGCCATGACTTGGTCTGATAGCCGTGTGGGCGAATATTTACAGCTATCGATAACAACTAACGTGTATATTTTCTTTCAAATTTTCTTCTAAAAGCTATAACAAGAAGACCAAACGTAAGTGCACCGCCAACAATCTTGATAATGTAATCTATTACTCCTATCTTGATATCTCCTGGTAATGAAAGAAGTGGTAAAAAATCAGCAATACTTCTTTGGAAAGCCGTTAGCAGTTGGATATGATTTGTAATATTATATGAGAGTCCTGAAAAATTGGAATATGGATAATGCGCATTTGTAGAGTGGGTTCAAGGCCAAATACAGGATTTAATTCTTAATTATGTAACAACAGATTGGCTTGTGTATTATGATTAATTTAATTTTTGATAGCATTATCTCTGGCTACGGTCACTTGTACTGTATCTCCGACCTTTTTTGGTATTCAAATACGAATTGATGTCATTTATTGTGTTAACCGTTGTGTTATCTATCATTGATATTATATCTCCCCCTAGCGGTATTTGTGCTCCGTCAACGTTAGCAGTGACGTACCACCTCTTATTCGTGCTCTTTGAGCGAGCTGAGCGAAGTATTAGGGGAACCATTACCAATAGTTTCTATCTTATAAACTGGATGAAGTTCTGTATGTCCACC
>JBJMFM010000110.1:0-5676 GCA_045808425.1 Nitrososphaeraceae archaeon
TGCCCTGATTTTTTATCTAACATATATGGAATTACTGCAGAAGTACAGTAGAGAACTCCTTTGATATTTACATCAATCATCTGTTCCCATTCTTTGACTTTGCAATTCTTAAAATGACTTAGAGGCATTAAACCCGCATTATTAATTAGAATGTCGATTCTTCCCCATTTTCTAGCTACTGTATCAACAAATAAATCACAATCTGATTTGCTTGTAACATCTAGTTCTCTTTGTATAAAGATTTCTTCTTCTCCTTCTACTCCTATTTTTCCTTCACCACCGTTTTTGACAATTTGCTTTTTCAGCTCCTGTAATTTATCTAAGCGCCTTGCTCCAACTGCTACTCTTATACCCGCTTTTGATAACATTAAGGAAGTAGCATATCCTATACCGCTACTTGCTCCTGTGACTATTGCAACTTTGCTATTATTTTCCACGTTTTAACAATACATCTACATGATTAAATAATCGACCTATGAAGATACATATTGTAAACCTGACTACATTTATCCCATGGCAGTAGAATTATCAACAAATATGAATTTTTAATCCGGTGATTTCGAGTAGTCACATTTTACCATACAAGTTAACAATTCATCTGCCTCTTTACGGTTTGATTTACAAGATTTCTTCAATATCTCTATACGTGTTATCTGCTTCATCCTCTGTAATTTTAAACCATAGGGTATGTCCATCAAATTTATCTACAAGGTTTTTGGCAAGTAAATCTGTCTTTATCTACAATGCCCTTCTCAGTAATAACTGTATCTCCAATTGTCAATTGAACTTCTCCAAAGTTAGCACCATTGATTCCCCTTGCTTCTTTCTTTACTACTTCATTCCAGTCAATAATATTTTTATTGTCAGCAGCAAGCATAATGGTGTTCTTCACTCCACACATTCCCTATTGATTAAAAACCATCATATTCTCTGATTTCATCAGCTTCTTCCTCAGATATGAGTTTACTAACAATGGCTGCCTCTTCGATACGATTCTCACTTTCGTATTTGGTACGTAGATATAATAATGCATGAAGCTTATCCCAGTTATTCTCTTTTGCCAATTGCTTAGCCTCTTTTTTGATATCCTTTTCGCTATCCAATTTTACAACTCTTATTAGGTATTTTTGAATAAATTCTTATTGGCTTAGTTCATAATGGCATATGATTTGATAAAAGCTACCTACAAATAATCAGAAAGTGATTTTTGCTCTTTGGGAATTGTAGCCTTATCTGTTTGAACTAGCTTATCGTATTTCATCTTGGCTTCTTGCCAATTTAGTGAAGGAAGATTAACCATTTTTCTGAATATATTAGCAGTTTCTGGTCCAAAGCCAGCATAATGATTATTAGCTGTAACTATTGCAAGGTTGATACTTCTTCCTCTAGCCGATTTTTGCTCCTTTATTACTCTTTTAAGTTTGTTAGACCATTTCTTCATTTCTATAACTCTATCCTTCTGTATTTTTCCAAAATCCTTTTCATCAATACTTCTATCACCAATAAATCTGAGATACAGAAAATCCGTAGTAGCTATTGGAGGAGTTTTTAACTCTGCAAGCTGACTCCATGCCATACAAATATTGTTATCGGCAAAAAAGTTGTATGCTAAATCTTGAAACCATGACCTATCTCTAACCTCTACTGCATATCTAAAATTACTACTATCTAATTCAGGTACTATATATTGTCTAATATTTTCTATGCCTTCAGTTATCTTTAATGATGGTGGTAATTGTATAAGTAATGCAAGGGTCTTATCTTTAAGTGGTAACATGTTCTGATGGAAATGCTCTAATTCTTTACTAACATTTTTTAAGCGTTTGTCATGTGTAATAACTTTTGGGAATTTGGCTGTGAACCGGAAATTCTCAGGAGTTTTTTTAAACCAATTTTTAACTGTGAAGAGATTAGGCATTATATAAAAAGAAGAATCAATTTCTACATAATCGAAAACTGAAGCATAATAGCGTAGCCAATCGGAAGAATTATCAATATTTGCAGGATAGAATGGACCCTGCCAAGCTGAATAACTCCATGATAATACACTATTATAACTTCTACGCTAAGGGTCGATCATTTCAGCTGCTTATCAGTTTGGGTCCTCACATGTACAATAAATCCCGTCTCTTAGCATCAAAGCAGCTCCGCTTCGATGTCTCTTGCTCTCTGTTCCTTTAATTCTTCAAACCATCTCCATTTCCTTTTCCCATTATTCTTTTTGAAACAGCTATAAGCGGTTCTATCAAAGCCAAAATGTGCTAGAACTGTTTCTGCAGCATCAAGTGTCATTTCTCTGTACTTTTCTTTATCGTACGAGGACAGAGACTTTGAACCCTCTATAGCCGTAACTCTACACAGAGGGTTATTATGCTTTGAATCTGTATAGATGTACTGGATTGTGTCTCCTTTTAGAGGATATCTTCTTGATTGAATGGCTGCAGATACATGGGGAAATAAGCTCTTGTACTTTTGTATATCCTGCCTAAGTAGTTTAGAGATGATAAGGTCTTTATCATCAAGACCTTCTCCAGTCATGATTGTGTCAATCGCTTGGGTGACAAGTAAAAGAGCATTTTCATAGCCTTTTGTTATTACTTCAGAGGAATCTTTGCAATCAAATAATGTGTATATAAGCTGAGTCTGAAATCGCTTTATAAAAGCAGGTACATCATGTCTTCTTATCTCTATGCCTCTAACTACTAACTCGTTGTCAAAAGTGATTCCAAAATAATGTTTGAGTACCTCTATCTTTTCGTCAGCTTCTAATGGTAGTAAAACCAAAAACTTGTAATGGTAGTCAACTGATATTGAAAGATCAGTTTGCTTTGATAGTGTATCTATAACTTCATTATAGTCTCTTGCAGAATCAGTTCTCTTGATAAAAAGAGTCTGTGTCGGCATACACTAGATCATAGCCTAATTTTTGTACAATATCCTTTGTTTTTATCAGTACTTCCCTTGATAATCTATTGATTTCCTCAAAAGCAAGCACGTTCCCGTACCTATTCCAAAGAGAACCAGTTGAACCATATAGGCAAACAAGTATATTCTTTAGCGAATTAACTCTCTGCTCACACCATACATATTCTGGACTGCCTCTTGGAAGTTCTTTTAACAATCTCTTAAAATAAAGTCGTCTTTTGAGAAATCGCTCAACTATGCTAGGAAGTAATCCTTTGTTTGGCTGATGAACGGCTTCCCCGCCAACCGTTTCATAGCTCAAATTATGATTTACTATTAGATTTGCGTATTCACTGTCGTAATCTAATGCCAAAACATCTTCATGCAGCCCAATTTGCGGGGAAATTATCATACCCCCTTGTCTCCTGAAACTATTTGCTCAACGGTTCTAATATGCTCATGGTTGTAGATGCCATGAGCCCTAGAAGGAATCACAAAGCCTCTCTGGATTAATTCAGAGCAGTTTCTGCTATCTATAAGACGGTTTATACTATATTTGGCAGCCATATCCAAAGGAAGAAAGCCAAATCTTGCTCTCTCTATTAATCCTGCGAAACCAAATTCATCAAAATATGTTGTTCCTTTGAATCCTGTTTCTCTTCCAAGTTGCAAATCAAACCCAATCTTCTTTGCTCTGGCAAATAGATATCGAAGTACTTTGCCATTATCATAATCACCCATGGAAATGATAATGTCAGGGTTTTTATCAAAAATATAATCAGAGAATTGCTGCAAAATTACCTTTTCTTCACTACTATCAAATACATCTTCATTTTCTTCATATCTTACCTTAATCACTCTGATAGCATCATCTAATGCAAGTATTCCTGAATATGTATGAAGGTCAAAATATAGCATTGAAAACGGGGGAGTATGTACATCTTCTTCATCATCAATCTTGAGTACCTCAAGCAGCCTTGATCCATCATATTCTACCTCCACTTTGCTTGTGGGTTCGATCCCTAATTTAGTAAAGAGATATTGTTGAACATGTAACAGGTCTGTGTTGAAAAATTGCTTTACTCTACAGTCTTCCGTTAGCTTCTTTAGCAGGGGTTGATAATATCTTAATGATTGCAGTTGTATGTGGATAAGTCTACTTTCCTTGTTACTATCAAAAAGATTTGTACGCTTGTCTTCTTCCCATCTAACTGCTATCTCTTCTTCTCTAGATAGAATTTGAAAAAGATATGATCCATCAGATTCATTTCTTGGTAATATATAGAATCCTGGATGATAAGAGTCTATAAGCTTAAGGATTCGCCCATCTTCTGTCTTTATCCATAGTGTAGCATGGTCATTGTCAATACAAACATCAAGAAGCCATCCAATGCAACTGGTCAATTTAGAGCTCCTTCTTTGTTTTCATAGTCAGATCGTCTAGCTTATTTTCAAGAGAGGTAATATTCTGTCTTAGTTCTTGTATCTCTGAATCTTTTTCTTTTAACTCTCTGGATAATGCGGCAATTAGTTTTCTATTGTGGATTGATGCCATGATATTTAGTTTATCGCTTACTGTTGGCAACGTAGAATTCCCCATAGCTGCCTGCTCTGGATTCCAGGCCTCTTTTAACAGAAGGTCAAATGCACTTTTGTGTCCAAGATCTACAAGCGCAGCCTGCAGCTCTGTTCTTAACTCTGATATTATTTCTTCATATAATTGACGAAATGATGGTGTTATTCTACCTATTTCCAAACACCTCTTTTTGTTTTACCAACAACAACACTGCAGCTCAATCTAAAAGCATCATTCCCCCCGCTTTTCGCACATACATAACTGCTGATTTTGGGGTCTTTGTGTATTGATGCTTGATTAGCGTGGCCTTAAATGAGGGAATGCCAGAGGTTTTGGAGAATTCTCTGAAATATACAATTACATTTGCTGCATGTCTTAGATATATGCCACCGATTGGTTTAGGTATAATTCCTCTAGCCGTTGAATTTGCATCACCTGTACATACTAGCGCTACTTTATTCTTGGTACAAGCTTTGCTAATTATCCCTATTACTTGTTTTAGAACGGCAGCAGTTTCCAGCTTATTTTTTGATTCTTTGAAGAATTTTGTCATGTTATTTACTACCAGCAGTTTTATGTCCGTATTTGATTCTATTATCTCAACGACCTGTTCTGCAACTGTTAGTTGATGTTGCTGGTTGTAGGCTGGATGTATGTAGAGATTTTTAAAAACAATCTTTGGATCGATACCAGCACATTTTGATGCTACTCCTATTTTCTCAGGGTTTAGCGCAGCCGTCTTTCTTTGATCATAATAATCCGAATTATTGAGACAAATTGCCTTCGATTCAAACCCGTGTTTTTGTTTTATTGGCAACACACAGTTCACAAGAAACGTATAGACCAATGCATCTACAGCCCACATAGTTACTACCATAAAATAGATAGAATAGACCTTCCTGTATACCATCTATAAGTGAGTCAAGATCAGCAGAACCAGTAGTCATCTTCAAAGTATTTCTGTGTTCATTGAATTGCTCCAATGCAGAATGAAATGACATCTCTATGAAAGCTGTATTTGATTAGGAAAGAACCATAACTCGTCATGTACAAACATAATTGAGCCTCTTGCTGTAACGTTTCTTCCAAACAATTTTTGGGGAAGTAGCTAATTCGTCGATTTCTAGTTTTGTAGAGCCAATATGCAGATCTTCCTGTACAGCTTTTCTAATAACATCTTCCACTTTTGCTTTCAG
>JBJMFM010000111.1:0-8258 GCA_045808425.1 Nitrososphaeraceae archaeon
TTCTCTGCATCTTGCCTTGAAACTATTGGGTCATATACTCCAGAAGACATAAAAATATGTTTGTTACTAAGATCTGGTAATGTTTCTGGCACGAGTGGAACCATGCCACGAAAAAGAATAGAAGAAGAGAGTATTTCCGGGCGAAGTAACAATATACTGGCTGCTATATTTGCACCATTAGAATACCCCACAGCTATTGCACGCTGCAAATCAAAGCCATAAGTTTTCGAGGCATCATTTACAAAGTCTGCTAGCTTAGGAGGAATGATAGGATTTCTCCAGACAAAATCTGAAGCAAGAATTTCATCTGCCACTTCTAACTTACCTTGCTGAAAGATATCCATATGAAAGCGACGAGCTAGAGCCTCATTTCCTTGTTCTTGTGACATCTATCTTCAGCATATAAGCCATAAAGTTACTATATATGTGTAATACTGTAGCATTAGAAAAGAAAGATTATGTTCCATTGCAGGAAGACAGTATCTTATCATAACTCATATATCTTCTATTAACATCCTCCTAGCACCAATGACTATAAATTCAATATTGGCAGTCGTTGCTATTATAGCAGCATTATCAATCCCACTAATAACAACAACAACTAATGTCAAGGTCATAAGCGCATTAGACAGCAGTAGTAGCAACGCAACAACATCCGCAACATCAATCAAAGTACATGCAGGAGGAGGAAATTCTACTGATATGTTAGCTGTATTTGTACCGCAGCAGATACAAGCTAGTGTAGGCCAAAGTGTAACATGGGACAATCCTTCAACAGTAGCAGAACCACATACTGTTACGTTTGTTTTAGATAATAAAACTACGACGAATATAGTTTCACCATTTGCAGTACCAAACTCTACACAATTTGCAACTATACCTCCTAATTCTAACAATGAACCACTTAGAGTACCCGGTCAAAACAATGTAGTAATAGCAGTCAATGCAAGGTCTTTTGTTCCAACTGTAATTGATTCACGAGGTAGTGTAATGCACTTTGCACCACCAAATGCAGCTTATACCATGGATGGTACTGAAAAATATGTTAATTCAGGCTGGCTAGTACCAAAAGGACAAGAACAATTCTACCCTGGATCTTCAACGTCATTTACAGTAACATTCCAAAAGGCAGGAACATATAGTTACATTTGTCAGATACATCCTTGGATGACTGGATCCGTTTTAGTGAAGTAAATTAATTCGTGGATACATTTTTTCTTTCATTTACTTTTGTAATAATCATGTGTTATTTTATGTTCGCTCAAATCCTAATGACAAACCTGTGTAGGCCGCAAAGCCTGTCATAGTTTCTATTTCATTAAAACCAATAAATGAATTCAGAAAACTTGGTTTGTGGTTATAGTAGATTGTCGCGCATAATTCTTGCCTATCTACTGTTTGTTCAGAATTGGTAAACTGAAGGCAAATGTAGCTCCTTTACCATCTGCATTATTCTCAGCCCATATTCTACCACCGTGGGATTCTACAATGCTTTTCGATATGAACAACCCCAGTCCAGTACCACTTTCCGATTTTGTAGCAAACTTTGTAAAGAGTTTTGGTAGTATTTCAAGATCTATACCTTGACCTGTATCCTTCACACTAATTACAATATAGTCTTTATCGTCTTCTTCTTTTTCCCTTTGCAAGCTAACAGATATAGTTCCTTGCTTCGTAAATTTAAGGGCATTACTAAGTAGATTAGAGATAACTTGGATTATCCTCCCTTTATCAGCTTGAATAATGATATTTTGAGGATCATAATATTCTATTTTTATCGGCAGTGAATTCCTTTCATTTTTTAAGGAAGCATTGTCAGCACTTGTTAATATATCATTTATAACATTTGTTATTACATCATTTAGATTAAATTGCTCTTCTTTAAGAGATAATGACTGGCTCTCAATCCTTGTAACATCCAATATGTCTTCTGTAAGCCGCTGCAATCTCTTTGCATTTCTATTAATAGCATCTAGTAATTCTCTATACTGCTCAATGTCTCCACCTTTGGAAAGAAGAACATCAGATAAGCCTAATATTGGTTGAACAGGAGTTCTTAATTCATGGGCTGCTGTATCGACAAACTCTTTTTGTGTTTTCTCTATTCTTCTTAATTCTTCATTTAATGCATGTTCATTCCAAAGCAATTCAAAAAATGACTTGAAGGATTTTACGTTATATATGCTATTAGAATATATTGCAAAACCAATTGCTTCTGAAAATTGTTCAGCCATTGGGTTCTTTACTTCAGCTTGAAGAAATCTTTCACCATCGGCTATTAGTATACCGGACGGTGCATCTGCATACATGTTCATAATTATTATATCTGGAGCTTGCTTTGATATCTTCTCTACAACATGTGCATTGACCTCAGTTATCGGACAGATAATCTTAACTGTAGCACCGTTTTGTGATGCCTTGATGATGTGATCGATAACGCCTAGTTTATACACTCTTACCATACCCCTGGGAGTTGGTATCAAACATAATGCTTCATTTTTTACAGATTTGGCTAAATCAAGTAAAACTGAGCTTACCTTTACAGGATCAGCAATTACATCAACAAATTCTACTTCTACTTTCTCTTCAATTTCCCTTATTCTGTTTGTAGCATCAATACCATTTCTCCATAATTCTTCAAAAACAGAATTAAAATGATTTACATACAGTGGTTCATTACTAACTAAGAAGCTTGAGCTCATCTTACCCCCTTCCATCTTTTCTATCGTAAAAGCTACCTCATTATCAGATACACCAAAGTTCAATGGAGGCCTATTTTTTATATGCCTTGTTTGCATTCCAGCTTGAAGAAATAATTGAACTAGATTTGCACTTTCTTTGTCATCTATATTTGTCAGCCATCGCAAACCCTTCCTACTCTCACCTTTCATATATTTGTCAACTATCGTCTTGTATGTATCAAAAAAATACTGGTAGCTCATCTGCATTCCTCCAAATGCTGTACAAATTGACAAGTGATTTGCTTTACTGTTTAAGCGTTTAATTTCTCTGATTATCTCATCTTGATTCTGTAAAAGCCTAGTTCTAATAGGATCTGCACCTTCCTCAATTTCCCTTATTCTATGTTCAGCTGAAATTGCCTTACTCCAAAGAGTATCAAACATATACTCATGTTGTTCTACAAGTTCCTTGACATTACTATGAATTGCTCGAGCTGCCACTTTCCCTTTCTCAGTTGAAACTACTGGAGACACATACTCTGATTCACTTAACATAAAATTCCCTTTTATTCCATCTAAATGTCGAAGCTCATCAACCATAGACCTTAGCCCTTTGCAATATGAAATATTTTCAGATGTTATTTCAGTAAGATATCTTAGCTTTATCCCTCTATTTTTAGCATCAATGAATGAATTTCTTATCGGATCCAGCGCAATGGCCAATTGAGGTCGGGTATAATTCATACAAGTATCAATTCTTTTCTGCGAATTTGAGAATAATTGTAATTCGATATTTATGACATTCTCAGCGCCATACAATACGCTAGTCCTTTCATTATCACTTTTGTTGTTGTCATTGCCATTTGTAGCAGATGAAGCCGAAGATAGTGAACTATCCAAGGAGTAATTCGATATTTTAGTGCCGAATTTATAGGTATATGAAATAATAAGGTAGAATGTTCTACTTAGATATGTTTATACTGTACCATTCATTTGTCAGAACTCTAACGTTAGAGTATGTTTTATATCTGCAGCAGAAGTAAATATAGAAGCTCTAAGAGAAGTATATCCAAAAGTAAGTTTTGAATGTTTCATGAAAAAGCCAGTTGAAATGGAATATTTGGTTAAAGGATTATTGGCAGAATTGGATTAGCAATTGTAGTACTAGTAACATTTACCTAAGATAGAAGAAGCCTTCTTTCACACACCTATTCCATGGAGCAATTACAATGATAGTCCTGACTTTGCACTTTTATTTGATTGATTGATTTAATCCATGGTTATTGAATTTGCTATTATCATATTTACTATGTGTACTAACTCTTCATTTCCAATTGGCTTTTGAATATAGTTAATCTTACCTAGCTGCTGAAAGTGTTGACTTCTAAACTTCTCATAGTACTCCTCTGCAGCTGTTATAAAAATGATATGTACGGTTTTATCAAGTTCTCTTATCTTCTTACAAAGCTCAAGTCCATTTAGTACAGGCATTCTGATATCAAGTAAAATTAAATCATAAAAGTATGGTTTGAATTCTTGCAGAGCTTTAACTGGATCTGTATATGACATGCATTCAAAGCCAGCATCTTCCAATACTATTTGGTAAACCAGACATATATCAGGTTCATTATCAACAAGAAGCATTCTCTTCTTCTTTTTCCTACCACTTGTTGTTTGATCCTGCAGTAGACTACGTTCATATTGCCGCTCCCTTGCCTGGAGGTTTAGCTTTGTGATAATTTGATCGTAGTATTTTGGGTCATGAGAACCAAGACCGAACATTCTTTTGGATTTATTATATGAAGGATAATGACCTTCTGAAGTCATAGTACTAGGGTCGTTCATATCCATGCGGAAACCAGCACCATACATCATTAGTAGTGCTAGCTATAGCCGTTTATTTTACTAGTAGTAAAACACATTTATGATTTGTATAAGCTGGAGCTAAGTATTATGCGATAAAGATTATGTCTTTTGTATAAGAATTAGTCCACGTAGAGATATTTTTGTTTTCCATTACAGAACAAAAATCTAAAACAAACTCCACAATATTGTTTATCTACCTCCTGTTGTACTTACTTGACTATCGCTGCTGTTGTCAATAGTAGTTGAATCCAAGACCAGCCTTTTGTTTTGTTGTTCTTGTTGCTTGTTTTTGATATAGTGTAATGCACTATCTATAGTCTTAGTATTGGACAGTAACTCCAGCTTGACTAGATGAGTATCCTTGAATAGTTCCATTGCTTGCAGCTTTGTTATCGTCTGAGGTTTCCAACATGGCAAATGCACGTTTGATTATGGCATCGAGTGCAGTAAGACATACCTGATATTGCTCAGGTAAGTGCTCTGTGACTTGACTTTAGCCTGATTTCTCAAGTATTGCACGTCAGAACTGATTGATTGCTTTGAAACTTGCAGCTCATGTGCTATTTCTATTTGACTTAGACCTCTGGCTCTCATTTCAACTACCTTAGACCTACGCCATTCTATTTGTTCATCTTTGGTGCTCAAAGTCCAGGTTTTTTCCTCGTAAATATTACGCTGTCCAGTTTTTTAGCTTTATCTAACCATTGTATTGAAGTTACCACCGCATGTAGAGTATGAATATGAGGAGGGCTGCTTAACGATAGGCTAGACGTAAATAGTCTGCTAGGATATCTCTTCAAGTCGGTTATACATGGATGATGAAACAGTCCTTAGCAAAAACAGAATAGAGGCTCTTACGGATGGGATTTTTGCTGTCGTTATGACTTTATTAGTTTTAGATATCAGTGTACCACAAATATCATCTCATTATGCTATAGGTAATGTTGCAGCTGGAACTGAGCTACTTAAGAGACTATTTGATTTGTGGCCAAAAATAGTTAGTTTTGGGATTAGTTTTGTAATATTGGCTATATATTGGGTGGCTCATCATAGACAATTTCAGTACATTAAACATTCGAATCGCGCCCTTATCTGGATAAATATCATGTTTTTGATGGCAACATGTCTCGTACCTTTCTCTACATCTCTATTAGGTGAATACAGAGAACAAGAAATCTCAATTTTGGTATTTGGTGGTAATTCGATCGTAATAGCTTCTTTGCTTTACGTTCAATGGAGATATGCTACAAGTCATTTTGGCAGATTGCTAGATGAAAATTTAGATCCTATTATCAAGACTACGCTATCCAGAAGAACACTGTTTGGAATAATGGTATACTTCATCGCAACAGGATTTTCTTTTGTGTATACTCAGCTAAGTCCTTTTCTTTTTGCTTTAGTTCTAATACCTGCCTTTTTGCCAAATAAAACAATTCACAGAATCACGTTTGGAAGATCGCATGAAAAGATAAGATGATGAAAGACTATAGCTAATATAATCTGATCTGCATCACAAATATCATGCTGTCCAGTTTTTTAGCTTTATCTGTTGCTGATAGGTGGATGGACTTCACCTACTTACTCTTTTTTTTATTTATTTACCTTCTTTGGCCGTTGCAAATGTTCTTGATTTTCTATCTGATGAACAAGCTGATGTATATCTTCGTATATCTCTTCTTTAGTTCTCTTCTTCAAGCTCATTTCTTATTTACTTACTCTGACAAGTATAGTTCGTTATCCCTTTCTAAAGCTTGTCTTAATTGTTGCCATTATCGCTGGTTCATTTCTTTCATTCTTCCTCTAACCAAAAATCTCTTAGTGCTTTTACAACAAGCTTGTTGTTCCAATAAATTATAAATTTTATCTGGTTATGAATGCATAGATGGAGAAATAATGTAACGCTATAAGATTATAGCTAACCAGCAGCAGAGATAGATAAGAACTAACATATTGAATGACCCCTTTGAGCTTCCATCTTTGCAAGAAATAGAAGAAATGGATAGACAAAAATCACAAGCCATAGAATCACTGGAGATATTTGACCACTCTGTCAAGTGTCAAAGATGCGGTACTGCTGTACCTATAGTTGGGAAATTGCCAAGACCATACTCCAATGGGATTGCTATCTTGCAAAAGAGGATAAAGTGGGTTGAAAATTACAGCCGTAGTAACGATGGATCTTATCATAAGAACAATGATGTCAAACAGCTAAGACAAGAACTTGCAGATCTGCTAGAAGAAGATGCTAAGGTTGATAAACTCAGGAGCTTGCCTTTGTATAGCTCAAGTCTGTCTTTGAATAAAATACTTTACAATTCTGACTGCCTCCCTATTCAAAGACTTTTCATCCCTATAGCTTCTTTAGCCTATCTGATGCAAATAAGCTTGAAAATTCTCTGACCAGAGCAGGATTCAGAGACATTCATATTCAAACAGTAATTGTAACATTTGAATTTAAATCAGGAGAAGACTATTGTCGTTACTGCCAAGCAGTTAGTGCTTCTGCCCGTAAAGCGTTGTCTAAAGAGACCAAAGAAAGAAAAGAAGACATTTGGAGAAAAGTGGCACAAGAAGCAGCGCAAAAGTATGGAACTGCTAATGGACTAATAAAAATGGATAATGAATCAATATGTATAGTTGGAACACGGCCATGATAATATTTTTAATGGTAGATTATGTCAGGATAGGATAGACAAGGATTTGCAGGATATTAAAGAGACTGGAGTAGATCACGACCAACACCACTTATAATCAAGTAGAGCTTGTGTAACGATCTATCATCTATATTCATCACCACAATCTCCAATTGTCTCAAACAAATTATTTGACTTTAAACATACAGCATCTATGTCACTATAATCTGTCTTATCCAAACTGAAGTTGAATACCTGTACATTATTGTTTATGTGATCAGTTATTCCAAGTCTAGCACCTATAATAACACCTGCTACTGCAGGCTTGTCAAGAATATATCGGGTTGCTACGTTTGCAATACTAACATTATACTTTTGTGCTATTCTGTTTAAAGTCGACAAAAGTTCCTGGAATAAACCCCATCCTCCCCATGCATCTATCATTTTCTTGTATTTTCTCAAACTTAGTGTATTTAGCTCAGCACCAGACGGCGGTTGTGCTTTTCCTAAGTATCGCTCTGACATCAGCCCTCCACAGATGCTTCCATAAGCAAGAAGACGGATGTTGTGCTTAAGACAAAAGGGTGTCATCTTTACTTCTGGTCTACGATCTATAATTGAATATTGAACCTGGTTTGACACAATCTGTATATCTGAATCTACCATGATCTGCATCCGTTCAGTATCAAAATTTGTAAGTCCTAAATGCTTGATTATTCCCTTGTCGCGGAGCTCTGAAAGATATTTGAGAGCATCCATGTAGTATGGATTGTTATAATCCCACCAGTGGAATTGAAGTAAATCTAGTGAATTAACACTCATTCTGCGAAGTGATCTTTGAATACTTTCATTAACTATGGAACGTGTAATTATTCCTGGCTGTGGCACCCACTTTGTCAATGCCTGAATCTTATTGAGTTCCTTTTCTTTTCCTCTTAGTGCTAATAATTTATGTCTAAATTGTCCGATAAAATCTTCTGCCGGGCCATAAATATCAGCCAAGTCCCAACTAGTAAAGCCAGCATCGTGATACCGTATCATATCTCCGATTGCCAACTTGTGATCAATATATCCATGT
>JBJMFM010000112.1:0-5949 GCA_045808425.1 Nitrososphaeraceae archaeon
GATTTTCGGATTACTCCTTTTAATCTCTCCTCGTTAAGAAATGAAATATCTAAGGTGTTGCAAGAGATTGGAGAAGACTATCACTATTTATTAGGTATTATTTTTGCACTTCCAAAAACAATATCATCATCACCATTTGAAGCACCAAATTACTTTTATGTATCGAATCCATATTTGATTCCGCCCAAAGCCTTAACTGAAAAATTAAAGAATATTGAAAAAGTTGTTGGTGATCCAACTCTTAGCATAATGCCGATACTACCTTTACCGGTAATACCACATACTCACGAAGAACATTCTATCTCTCATTTGTGTTTTGATTGTCCTTCGCCAGATAATCTTGCATCTCAAGGTATGCCAGTGTAATAAGTTTTGAATGTCATATGTTGTGTTATGTTATATTGCTGTTCTAGGAGTTGAATTTTAAAACACAAAGTAGTGTAATCTAAAATATTGTTTGTCTACCATTATTACTAGCAGTAGCACTAGTAGAATCCAGGGGTAACCCATTTTGTTGTTGCTGTTGCTGTTGTTGTAGTTTTTGCTGGTGCAATTGTTGCTTATTTTTGATATAGTTCAAGGCGCTATCTATGGTTGCAGCATTGGACAGTAACTCTAGCTTGACTAGATGAGTATCCTTGAATAGTTCCATTGTCTGCAGCTTTTCTCTATTATCGTCTGCGGTTTCCAATATGTCAAATGCACGCCTGATTATTTCGTCTAGTGCTACAAGACATACCTGGTATTGGTCAGGTAATACTATATATGTATTATAATTTTATATTGTATTGCAACCATATACTATCGTGCAGCAGAGTGAAGTAACAGGTAAGGAAGCTGAACTGCAAGTTAAACTTCAAAATGGCAGGATAAAATGTACTGCCTGTGCTAGGCTATGTGAAATTCCTGAAGGTAAAACAGGTTTATGTCGTATAAGAGGAGTCACAAATAGCAGTTTATATTTATATGTATATGGTAGAGTTATCGCAGGTCATATAGATCCAATAGAGAAAAAACCTGTGACACATTACAGACCAGGTACAGCAATTTATTCTATTGCCACAACAGGTTGCAACTGGCTATGCAAATATTGCCAAAATTACGATATTTCTCAAAGACGCAAGATAGAAGGTGTTGAAATGACACCTGCAGAAGTAATTCAGACCGCTTATGAGTATGGTGCTCATGGTGTTGCTTATACCTATAACGAACCTTCCATCTTCATTGAATTTGCAAAAGATTGTGGAATTGAGGCCCACAAAAGAGGTATTTTTAACATTTTTGTTTCTAATGGCTATGATACACCTGACTCTGTTGCAATGATGAGTAAGTTTTTGGATTGTATAACAGTTGATTTTAAAGGTAGTGGTAAACAAGAGTTTGTAAGACGATATATAGGAATTCCATCAGCAGATCCAATTTTTCAAACATTAAAAGAGATAAGAGATAAGACATTCATTCATACTGAAATTACAGACCTCATAGTTCCACAAGTTGGAGATGACCTAGAAGCTGCAAGAAAGCTATGTAAATTTGTATACGATGAACTAGGACCTGATACTCCAATTCACTTCTTGAGGTTCCATCCGGATTATAAAATGATGGAATTTGGTCTGACGCCAGTTGAAACTTTGGAGAAGCATCATGCCATTGCAAAAGAGGAAGGTTTGAAGTATGCATATCTTGGTAACGTTCCTGGTCATCCATTAGAACATACTTATTGTCCTGAATGCAAAAGCATTGCTATAGAACGTTATGGATATAGTATAGGTTCATGGAATCTTAATGATAATAACTGTTGTAAAAAGTGTGGTTATCCTATTCCAATAATAGGAAGAGTAAATAGAACGAGAAAAAATTTGTTCCAAATAGTACAGTAATAATCATCAAAGCTGTATCATACGGAGGATTGTAAATCAAATTTGACATTAATTTGACGCCCAAGAGGTAGTAAACACAATCATTCACTCAAATGTCACGTCACCAGACTTTCTACGTCGATTTATGTTAACATTTGTGAAACGAATCCTCAGCTGGACTATCGGACTCCATGATGTTACATGTATGTAATTTCTATATTGGTAGATAATGACTCAAGAAGACTTTAATAAAGAATTTAGAGTAAAATTTAAGGTTTGATGGTAGTTGCTGCTCATTTTTTCTATCGAAAGAGTGTAACATTAATGATAATACTATGATAATCAGGTCTCTTGTAATATTTTCTAATATAGAAACGATACAGACAGTAAAATATAGATCTGATATTATATACCATTAACGACAATCTTCTTTACATTTATCCAAACCTTTCTGAGTTAATTTAATAGATTCTAGTATGTCTCTTTCAATAAACCCCTTTTGTACAAGGTGTTGCACAATCTCATTTGTTGCTTGATATCCAAATGACGGCCTTTCGTATGCTGCTGAACTGACATTTTTGAAAAAGACATCAAAAGCTTTCACGCTATTATCCACATTACCATGAGCCATTATGTACAGGCCACAAAGATACCTTTTAGAGTGTCTTTGAAGCTCTTCGGAGGTAAATATTCTTTGCATTTGAAATGTTATTTAGTATATATCTCATCTCAAATAAGTATATAGCTGAAATTTCAACTAATAAGGAATCTGAATATAATAATTGCTACTATATTTACGGAAATTGTAGTATTAATTCATTGCAATGTAATACAACAGAACCATGCATAAAGCCGTCATAATCATCAACAATGACCTATTTGAATGATTAGCAGCTACAATGGCTATTGGATATGACCATAGAATGAGCTAATAGAAGACGGGGCAGATATACAAAGCAAGGTAGAGGAGCTAGAAGAACAAAATCAATAGTTTAGAAATCGTGATAAAATGAAAGATGATGCTATAGCACAGCTATCAGACCATGGCTTTAACAGCTAGAATGCAGAGCTTGAGAGGAAAAAAATTGACGTTGTCATGTACGATTTGATAAAACGTATTTAAAAATAATCAGAAAGTGATTTTTGCTCTGAGGGAATAGTAGCATTATTATCTGTTTGAACTAGCTTATCATACTTCTGCTTAGCTTCTTGCCAATTTAGTGAAGGAAGACCAATCATTTTTCTGAATATATTAGCAGTTTCTGATAGATTGCCCTAACACACTTTACAATTTAGAGGAACAAGTACAAACCAATGGTGTTTCGGCGGAAGAAGTGATAGACTACATGTTGGACGGGAGACATTATGAATTTACAACAACGTTCAGATTTTTACGCTCTTGTGCTTGGGATATGGTGTGTCAGTAAACCGAGTAAAAGATTAGAAATGGATTAGAGCTTTGTGTTGAAAACTTGTGAGTACAATTGAAAAACTAGTATATGATGGATGTGAAATGGCATAACAAAATTCAACCCTGAAGAGTGTAAGGAGAAAGCAAATACCCTCATTGCAATACATGAAGGTATTGCTTACCATTTGCTAGTAAATCCTGATCCTGTAAGCTTGGAGGATAAAAAATTATGGTTCCAGATAGGAAGTATGATGTTAACTGTTTTGAAGAAGAAAATATTTACTTATGAAAAAATTGCCATCATGTCGTAAGCATTATCGCTTTGATATTGATTATCCTAATTAAGATAAAAATAGTTCACTTATTCAAAATTAGCTGGGCAGCGTGTTTTGCGCTTGCAACAGACGCATTAGACAATAATCCTTCCTTGCCTACCCAGTCTCCTACTATGTACAAATTCTCTGCAATCTTTGTATCCGGTCTTCCACCTAATCCGCCGTCTGCAGCAGTAACAAGAGCATTAGATACCACCATGTTGGGCAGTGGTCTCTTCTTAACAAGTACCTGTCTCCATCCCGGCTGCAGTAAATCAAGGAACTCTTCTAACTCTGGTTGATCCTCTCTTGGCTTGGGTTCAATTGAAGTACCAAGATATTTTGCGACGTGGATTAATGCCCCACCCTCAGGAGCAAGCTTTGCATATGCAGAATGAACCGAAAAATATAGTGGACGATCTACCCCCAAAGCAAACAATGTGTCTCTGTCTGGAAGGCTGCTGAGAGCAACATCCAGACACACCAGGCGTACGGGTTTTGCCTCCTTTGCTGCTCTGGACAATACCTCTGGTCTCTCTTTGTCATCGAAGAGGCTATAGGCATCCATTGGACCTGCCGCTATTACAACTATCTTTGCTGATACTTGGGTTTTGTCAGACAGCAGAACTTGCCATCCAGAAGAATCAGTTCTTTTCACGCTTATTGCCTTTTTTCCCATGACAATTCTTGCATTTGCGTTTTTGGCTACTGTTAGTAGTCCGTCGACGAGTGTCTGCCAGCCTCCATCTAAATACATAACTCCTGCTCGACTACCCACATAGATTTGGTGAAGTACCGGTCCTATGCTCTGAATGTCTGGATCGTTTGCATAAGTATTTAGTCTGAAAATCGTCTTAATTATTTCAGCATCGTTTATGTCGTGAATATTTTTGTCTAGCCATTCCTGTTCTGTAACACTTTCTAATTGTGAAAAATCAATTTTGGTAGGTGAAATAAAAAACTGACTTCCATCGCTCTTACCAGATAACCAACTACTATAATCACCCGCAATTTCACGTTTCTTGCCGCCGCTTATTAAATAACCTTTCCCTGCAGGAATGCCTCCCGTATAAGTAATGCCTATCTCCTTTAAAATTGTGTCACTTGCATCAGTGAGATATAGTGCGTGCGGTCCTTGATTAAAGTAAAAACCGTCTATTTCTGCAGTCCTTGCACGACCTCCAATTTCTCTAGATGAATGTTCAAATAAAGTTACTGCCTTTCCAGCATGGGCAAGAAGTGCAGCAGTTGTAAGACCTGCGAGCCCTCCTCCAATAATTATTACATCTAAATTATCAAATCCATTTGACATTGGACGGTTGTATATTTAGAAGCTTGATGTTAAGTGTTGTTCTCCTACTGAGCAACTAGCTTTAAGACATTTGAATTTTGATCAAGGGTCATCTTATTTACTGTTAATTCTACTAATCAAAGTCCCAAAATACGGATATGGAAATCTATCTTTCTTATGGATTAATAGTTCCTGCTGTTACATGGTGTATTCCAAGAATATCCTCGTTCATCTTGCCCTCCTATGAACCCAATAGCAAATTCGAATATTACAAGGACAAAGGAATATGATAAATCCATATGCATCGTAAGTCGAACAAACACTAATAAAGCAATATTGGAAAATATGATTATAGAACCCATATATTATAGAGCACATTCAAGGAATCACTTTCCATCATAATAGATCATTGAAAGGTCTATCATCAAAATGTTCGGTGGCGAACAATTCTCAAATGTTATCAACCCAAACGTATATCTAATACCAGAATTGTAAGGCGATCTCTTAGCTAAATAGATCGAGATCCTGTAAAAATTATTTTTACAAATATTTATCAGAATTTGAAGAAGGTAAATCAAATATGGTTTTAGTTTGAATGGGTAAATTTCCTCACATCCGCTAACTACAACAAAATCAGAAATGCCCAGTTTTCAATATTTTTTACTTCCTGAATATTGCAAAGCTGTCATAGCTGGCACAAACAACTACAGAAAAAGTTAACTCTGATGATCGACTTATTGTAGATGAAGTTAATAATAGTGATGACATTCAAGGGTCTGAGGAAGTTCGTACATACGAATAGCAGTCAGCAAGGGCGGCAACAACAAATAACTCTATTTTCTAACAGTATATGTGACAAGCACAAAACAAACCATCATTGATTATGAAGAGATTCTATTTGATACTCTTCAAGAATAAGCATATCTGGGTAAAGAAGCTACCGGCTGGGTATCACTGAATTTATGCTCCGCTATATGGGGTTTCAATGCAGCGTCTAGGACCTCAGGAATGCCAGCAGGTCAGCGTTGACTTGATCCTGAAGCGTGGCTGTGAGGCCGTGCGGTGCACCCGGAT
>JBJMFM010000113.1:0-10003 GCA_045808425.1 Nitrososphaeraceae archaeon
CATTCACTTGTAGTTAACAGAATGTTTCTTCTATTCTGTATAAGGCTGTATTGATATACGCATTTGTAATCAGCGATGGTATTTTTAGTTGATGTTCTGTTGGAAGTATTGAATTTATACGATATAATATCTCTATCCTCTTGTGAAGATTATGTTCATTATTGCAGTCCTTGATGAGTTGTAAGATTATTTGTTGTTGATGTTGATATGCGGCTTGCATTTTCTTCTTTCTCTAACATTACTATATGATTATAGTATAATAATAATCTAAAATTGGAGCTGTCAATTCTATGTCAGTATATAAACAACGATTGATTTGCTACTTGAATTGCCAAAAGATGTTTGACCAATAGGCATTATTTGTCTAGGATATCCTTCTGATCAACAAGAACCTGAAAAGCTTGAAAGGATAGATGTCAAGTAAATTACTATTATGTCTATCCCCTCACTCTTTCTGGTAAAATCCTGTCTACTATTGTACATGCCCAATTGTGTTTTTCAAACAATTTTTTGTTTGTCTATAATAATTGATAATTCATTTAAAATAAAATCGCTAGAGCTTGGTTAAGAGAGTGCCACACTGTGTAGCACTGTATCATTACACAGATCATGAAATAGTTCTAATTAAATCATTTCAACCGAAATTAAAGATATTTGGTATCTATATTACTCAACTATCAGTCATCCACGTATTAGCTGTAGATAGTATCTACTAAATCTATTATAAGATTCATTCAGAACAGTAATATATTATTAATATATATATTTTTCTATTTGTTAATTCCTCTATGTTAATATTAATATATTTACCCAGTTAGCCATGGCTAAGGGAGTCCACATATATAAATACATTTATATCTTATTTCGAACATTTGAGATGAATAAACTGCTAACAATAGATATCATATGTTATGATTGACTTGGCAGCGCGGAGAGAAATACAAAATGTATATAAAACATAACAGCGTTATACAACATACATGGCTACTAAAGAACTGAATATGGATGATTATAGTAAATATGACTTTAGGGACTCTACTGATCTTTATGTCTATCTGAGCAAGAAAGGTCTGTCGAAGGGTACTGTTGAAGAAATTAGCAAGATGAAAGGTGAACCAGATTGGATGAGGAACTTTAGATTGAGATCATATGAGGTCTTTATGAGTAAACCTATGCCTAATTGGGGAGGCGATATGTCTAAGATTGATTTTCAAAATATTTATTATTATGCAAAGGCAGCTGAGAAGCAGAGCAAGAATTGGGAGGACGTTCCAGAATCAGTAAGAAATACTTTTGATAAGCTAGGAATTCCAGAAGCGGAAAAAAAGTTCCTTGCAGGAGTAGGTGCTCAGTATGAATCTGAAGTGGTTTATCACAGTTTAAGAGAAGATCTGCAAAAACAGGGCGTAATATTTATTGATACAGATACTGCCGTCAAAGAGCAACCAGAACTTATGAGAAAGCATTTTGGAAAGGTCATTCCACCAGAAGACAACAAGTTTGCGGCATTGAATAGTGCTGTTTGGTCAGGCGGCTCCTTCATCTATGTTCCACCAAAAGTAAAGGTTGAACTTCCTTTGCAAGCATATTTTAGAATTAACGCTGAGAACATTGGTCAATTTGAAAGAACTCTGATTATTGCAGACGAAGGTGCTGAAGTTCATTATGTAGAAGGTTGTACTGCACCAATTTACACCACCGAATCATTGCATTCTGCAGTTGTAGAATTGATTGCAAAGAAAGGCGCCAAGATTAGATATACTACAATACAGAACTGGAGCAAGGATGTATATAACTTGGTGACTAAAAGAGCATATGCATATGAAAATGCTACTGTTGAATGGATTGATGGAAACCTTGGTAGTAGATTGACTATGAAGTATCCTGGTGTTTATATGCTTGGCAGAGGTGCTCATGCTGAAGTGATATCCGTGGCGTTTGCAGGCGCTGGCCAGCATCAAGATGCGGGTGCAAAAGCAGTGCATCTAGCACCAAATACAACATCTAGAATCACAAGCAAATCAATAAGCAAGGATGCTGGTAGAACAACATATAGAGGTTTGTTGCATGTCGCAAAGGGTGCTACAGGTGTAAAATCAAATGTTAGATGTGATGCATTATTATTAGATGAAAAATCAAGAACAGATACATACCCATATGTTGAAGTAAACGAAGAGGATGCAACAATATCGCATGAAGCTACTGTAGGAAAGATAGGTGACGAACAAATCTTTTATCTTATGAGCAGGGGTTTTTCAGAATCAGATGCATTATCATTAATAGTCGGCGGATTCATGGAACCATTTACAAAGGAGCTGCCAATGGAATATGCAGTTGAGTTGAATAGACTTGTAAAGCTTGAAATGGAAGGCTCAGTAGGATAAATACTGAAATTTTTTCCTTCTTCTTGATGTGTGTGTGGGGCGCTTTGATTGACAATTTTATCTTCTATTAACCAAAATGATATTAAATCAATAATAGATGAAGGTAAGGAACCTAAATGGCTTAGCGAAATTAGAGAAAATGCTTTCTCTAAGTATCTTAGCCTTCCATCTGAGGTTTCCCCACTTTATAAAAAATATTCAGATGTTAACCGTCTAAAACCAGAGCATATTTACCTTCCAGATCGAACCATAAAGTCTGAACCATACGGGGATCTAAGAGTTAGACTTAATGAACTGGAACAAGGTATTAGCATTGTTCAAATTGGTTCTGCGATAAATCGCATATCGGTTCCTGATGAGTTCTCAAGGCAAGGAATTATCGTTTCAGATCTTAGAGAAGCAATACTAACCCATGAGAATCTTATCAAGAAACAGCTAGCTATAAACCAGCTCAACTACGACGAAGATAAATTTCTTGCACTAGAAGCATCTGCTTTTCGTTCTGGTTTGTTTGTCTATATTCCTAAAAATGTCATATTGGAAGATCCAATTAGGATTGTTAACTCATTAGCAGATGATGGAACTTCTTCAATAACACGAAATATAATTATCAGTGATACAGGCTCGAAGGCAACCGTAGTCCAAGAGATATATGCTCCATCAGAAGCAAATGGAAGAAAAGATGTCCAACAGGCTTACTTTGAGTTGGTTGAATGTCATGTTAATCCAACTGCACATCTTGAAATGGTGACATTGCAATCAATGAGCGGAGGCACAATTAATTTCTCAAACAAAAAAGCATTTATTGAAAGAGATGGAAAAATGTCCTGGTATCTTGGAATGTTTGGTTCACAGTTATCGCGATACAAGATTGATAGCATAATGAAAGGGCCAGGTTCATCTGCAGAAGATGTCGAGATTATATTCGGAACGGAAAGACAATCATTTGACGTCACCTCTAATCTACTTCATCATGGTCAGAATTCAAGAGGGAGAGTGTTAGTCAAATCCGTAATGAAAGATATGTCAAAATCATTATTCAAAGGTATGATCAAGATAGGTAAAGAAGCTAAAGCAACGGAATCATATCTTGCGGGCCATGCAATTCTACTCGACAAAGCTGCTAAATCAGACGCAATTCCAGGACTGGAAATTGAAACTAACGAGGTAAAAGCAACACATTCTGCCTCAGTAGCCCAGTTGGATGAAGCGCAAGTCTTTTATCTAATGTGCAGAGGATTGAGTAGAGAAGGTGCTAAGCGAGAGATCGTGAATGGATTTCTTGAACCCTTGTCAAGAAGGATGGGCCCTACTATTAGAGCATGGGTCAATTATTTGATTGAAAACAAATGGTCTGGCAAACCCCTTATGCTTAAGATAGATGAAGCAATGGAACAAATCTTGGAAGTAGAAAAGTCTCGATATAGAGAAAACCAAGACATTTTCGAGAAACACTACAAATACCGATGATGTCTATGATCTAACATGCCAGAGTGGATAAAGGTTTGTGACATAAAGTCGCTGAAAAATGGTGATCTTTTGGACTTTGATAAGGAGGATAAGAAAATCTTGATATCCAAAACAAAAGACAAAGTTTATGCAACAGATAGAATTTGCACTCACGCATATGCGGATCTATCAACAGGGTTTATTAATGAAGATGAAAAAACCGTTACATGTCCGTTACACATGTCTGCTTTTAAATTAGAGGATGGTACTCCACAAAATCTTCCAGCAGAAGACCCTCTGAAAACTTACGAGATAAAAATACAAGATAACTATGTCTATGTATTGATGGAGTGATTATAATGCAAAAAGTTGGTATCAATATCTCCAAAATAAGGCAAGATTTTCCCATACTGAAACGCAAGGTTAATGGAAACAAAACGCTTGTCTATCTTGATAATGCTGCAACTACTCAGAAGCCTATTTCGGTGATGAATGCTATCTATAACTATTATATGAATTACAATTCAAATATTCATAGAGCAGTTCATCAGCTGGCTGAAGAAGCAACTTTTGAATATGAAAAAACAAGAGAAAAAGTTGCCAAATTCATCAATGCACATTCTGCTGACGAAATAATTTTTACACGTAATGCTACTGAAGCAATTAATTTAGTATCCTATTCGTGGGGTCGCACAAATGTCAATAAAGGCGATAGGGTTGTAATCACAGAGATCGAGCACCACAGCAACATTGTACCTTGGCAGATTCTTACGCAAGAAAAAGGTGCAAAACTAGATTACATCGGTATAGATAACAATGGGTATTTGAATATGGAAGATTGCAAGAAATATCTTCAAAGAGATAAAGTCAAATTGCTATCTATAAGCCATATGTCAAATGTACTTGGAACAATAGTACCTATAAACGAAATTATTGAAATGGCTCATCAGAATGGTATTCTTGTAATGGTAGATGGAGCCCAATCTGTTCCTCATATGCCAGTTGATGTCCAAGATATGGATTGTGATTTTATGGTATTTTCGGCCCACAAAATGCTCGGACCAACAGGTGTGGGCGTTCTATATGCAAAAAAGGAGATACTCAATGAAATGCAGCCCTTCATTGGAGGTGGTGATATGATAAAGGAAGTTCATAAACATAAAACAATATACAATGACCTACCATACAAGTTTGAAGGAGGCACTCCAAACATCGCAGGTGTAATTGGATTTGGGGCTGCTGTAGATTACCTCAAAAGAATTGGCATGCATAATGTGCGAGAACATGAAATTGAGATCACAAGTTATGCTATCAAAGCTATCGCAGATATTAAGGGTATAATACTCTATGGTCCTTCCGATGCAAATCATAGAGGTGGGGTAGTAGCATTTAATATTGGAGATATCCATCCACACGATCTTGCTACCATAATGAACGATCACGGAATAGCTATTCGATCTGGGCATCATTGTGCACAGGTACTTATGGAGAGATTGGATATAGCTGCAGCCTCCCGTACAAGTTTTTATATCTATAATACAAAAGAAGAAGTTGATATATTCATAAATGCACTGGGTGAAGCAAGGAGGATATTTAGAATATGAGTGACGACATATACCGTGAAATTATCTTGGACCACTATAGAAATCCCAGAAATAAGGGCAAATTATCAAATCCGGATGTAAGTATACATGATAGCAATCCACTCTGTGGCGATGAAATCGATATTCATTTAAAGGTTGAAGAAGACAAAATTAAGGATATAAAATTTGAAGGGCGAGGATGCGCAATTAGCCAAGCAAGTGCTTCCATGCTTACTGAAATGATAATTGGCAGACCCTTGAATACTGTTAAGGATCTCACAAAGGATGATATTTTAGAAAATATAGGACTGATGAACTTGGGCCCTGCAAGGATAAAATGCGCACTGCTGTCATTAAAGGTTCTTAAATTAGGTATGGTGAAATATTACAGTGATAAGGATCCACAGTCAGCAGAGAAATTGACTGATGATTCTAAACTGTATTAAATTGAGTTATCTTGAACGAATATGTTCAAAGTTTCATTAAGGAGTAAGAGTTGCATGCCTATAGCAAGATACGAGCACTTACTAAATCCCACCTAATAAGATAAAGAAAAAAATAGTATATAAAAGACGTTATCTGTCAAAACCATTTATTGCAACTATCTACTCTTTGGCCGACTTGGATAGTAGAAATTAGATCCATCCAATTAGCTGTATTGTTAATTATCTTTGTAGCGCTTACAGCAGCAGTTGCTTTACATCTGACATCCGGTTTTGACAATTTTGTATATTTGTATTTTAGATCTGTACAGAAAAGTGCAAACGTAGATGCTTTCATAATAATAGCTACGTCTCTTGGTGATGTTTCTACTTTGCTGATTATGGCTATTGTCCTTACCATCATTCGTCGTACTAGAAAAATGGGTATGATTTTTTTAACTACTATTGTTATTACAGCAATTTTGGTAATGTATATCAAACCTATAATTGGAAGATTGGGACCACCGTACAAATTTGAGCCCGCTTTGCCCCTACCCAAACATTTCATAATAGAGGAAGACAGTCTAGTGCCTTCTGCACGTGACTTCTCTTATCCTTCTAATCATGTTGCAATTACAACGGCATTTGCATTCATTGTTGGTTTTGGATTAAATCGTAGGTCACGTATTGGTGGCTCTATAATATGGTCATTTCCCGTAATTATTGCTATCACAAAATTATATATGATGCAACATTATCTGACAGACACTATATCCGGATCTATATTGGGGTTAATTGTTTCAATAATATTGAGCAACATGATGGGATTAGATAAGCCGTTTTCCATGTCTAGATTTAAAGGAAAAGAGGATATAGGATGAGAGGATATAGCATGAAAACCTTTAAGTCCATATATAGGTAAAAGTGTATTTCTTTAAATCTCTAAATGAGTAGTAGAATCAGAGTAGAGCAACACCATCTAAAATATAAATTAGATAAGCTATAGCCGCAGAGTGATTGCATGCAGAAGAAGACGAGTGCCAAATACATATAGGAAGGCGCAACTTAACTCAAATTATAAAAAATTATCGTAAATTTTATTTCCTAAATGCAATAATGATGCTCAAAAGTTTTCGTAGCTTGAGATTGATGAACTACAATATAGTGAAAAAGTGTCGCAAACTAGAAAAAAGAATTCCTTTATGTATGTATAGAGATCACATGCCATAAATTAGATGCACTACGGATTTGATTTGATCATGGCAAAGTATTAGATGATTGTTTTTGCCTGCTATTATTATTATGTCATGTGTAAGATTGATACAGCGATTTACGTACTCTATGTACTAAATCTCTCTGGATTAGCAAGGACCCATCCATAGTGATCTTTATCGTGGATATACCTTATTTCCCTAACATTTGGCTTTAACGTCTTCTTTTTTAATGCAAGTAGAAATTCCGCTTGAATTGTCAACCCAAGTTTTTTAGCCTTTGATGTCAATTTTTCCCCTTTTGGAAGCAAAAGCCGATAACTAAAATTTCCATATTGACTAAGACGTACATAAGCCTCCACCATTCTATCTACAGCAATACGAATATCTGATGCATCTTTAATATCAATTGTTTCATGTACAGGAAAATTAACATATGATGCTGGATATGATTCCATATAATGAAACAAGGCTCATCGTAAATAAAATTTTTGTCAATGCTATTTCATATGGAGCTTTATCAATCTGCTAATACAGAAATTTATAGTATACGAAAAATAATATTTCATATATCTAAGTCTCATATATATTAGGTTCTGTGTTTAGATGACCAAAAGGTTCCTCCTGCCCTCCTCCACTCAATATAGTCAGAAAGTATCTGTTTATGATCAAACGCAAGATTTTTCTTTTGGATGTCGTCCAATCGTACCCATTCGATCTCTGAAGAATCATCTCTGGGATTTGGCATACCCTTAAGAATTGTTCCTACAAATACAACTGTCAGTACATGTTTCCTTGGATCTCTCTTCGGATCAGAATATACACCAAGGATATCAATAGGTTCTATATCTAATGAGATTTCCTCAAAGGCTTCCCGCATCGCTGCACTTTCAACACTCTCTGCTTCATTTACAAAACCGCCAGGTAACGCTAGATGGTCCTTGAATGGCTCATTCTTTCTTTTGACCAGCAATATTTCAGAACCCTTCTGAAGAATAATGTCTACAGAAGGAACAGGATTTCTATATTCGCCCATGTATCAAAAAATTATTATGCCTTACAAGCTAATTAATGATATTGTGTATGACTAATTCATGACAATGATAGGGTGCTCTATAGAAAATATCTCGATGAAAATTGAGCTTGAAATTCTGCGAATGTATCGCAGCTGCTTCTGCTAGATTAGTTTATTTATCACTGTATACTATAGCATACCATTCCAAATATAATAAAATGAATCTGATGTATTGTACAGCGACCCTTCAGCTATCGTGCTTTGCTGTTATAAACAAAATCATTAGCTTAAGTTCAGCAGACTTATCCACTGCACCATATTTTAAAACTCTATTAGTTAATTTGTTGATAAAAAGCTGTGAGCATGGGCACTCAAAAATGATAATATGGTATATTGTGGATTTGTTTATTTACGCTAAATAGAAAAAATCATATGGTAGATCAAATAAATTGAGTTAAGATATAGTAGAATCAACAAGTACAGGATTTTTATATTGCAATTATCTCTGCTTAACATTAGAAAATGCAATACCCACATCGGGATATAGACGAATTAAGAATAAGAAATCTCTTCATTGTTGCATTTTACTTTTTTGCTATGGTTATGTTATCAATTTGTTCATATGCGATTTATATAAGCGCTGAAGAATACTTGAAGACGCATAGAGTGGTTATTGGTGAGGTATTAGCCAGCACTGAATTTCCATTTCATGGATCTCCAAAACTTGTCACATATCTGATGATTGCATCTGTATTGTCATGGTTTTGTATTACCACACTTGGTAGAGACAAGTTAAGTGATATTGCAAAGCCAATCAAATCAATATTGCAATTGGTTATACTTGCTATAGTAGTAATTGCTTTATACGAATTCATATACAATTTCAGTATCTGGAATTCTTTTATAACTGATGATATTATAAAAGGCAAATATAACTTGGACAGTATAAGTGTTCCATATCCAAATCCAAAGACACCGTGGAATGTTATATTCGCAACAAAAATGACCTTTGCAGCATTTCTGATTTCTTCACACGGATTCTATATTATATCAAAAGACAACAAAGAATAGGACAAAACTACTATGATGAGAATAATAAATCTATTATTATGGTAGTGATTATACCTACATACCATGAATATGGGTATTTAAGAAATGTGAGACATAAAGAAGGAAAGTATGTAATTATATATTTGGTGTGAAACATTAATAATTATTACTCCTTACTACTGCCACTATTATTATCATTATAGCATAAGAGATTAACACTACGTAATAGCAGTAGTTGCATTAATCCAGGATTTTTAGCTTTTTTTTATCTTTTTCTTCTTCCCTTTCTTGTTTTTGCTCTTGCTGTTGTTGTTGACCCATGGATGGTCTCCAGAAAAGATTAAACCATTGCTGATTCATTCTTTGCATATCTTTATGAGAAATGTCTTGAGAATACGCCTGCCGTCTTTAATGTAAGCGTCTATGACTTCAGGAGATTGCGATTTTAAAGATAATAACCCCATAATTAACACTACTCACTCACTAATTCATTCATCGAATCTGCTTCGGCTGTTCCTGCTGTTCTTGTTGCTGCTCCTTTATCTTAAGTTATATTATATCACAGAAGTAAAAAGATCTGGAACTTGATAAAAAGATGAAAGAATACTTTCTCTGGTTTTTGCATAATGAGGAAGATCTTGTATTAACAAGATGTTGAATGCCGCAATGGTAATCCACTAACAGCAAGTTAACTTTCCTGTTTATATAATTACAATAGTATAGTTAATAGAGAAAAATCAAATATGAAAATAGGAATTATTGGATCAGGAAATATCGGTGGAACTGCAGCTAAGTTGTTTATAAATGCTGGATATGAGGTAGCAATTAGCAATTCACGGGGACCAGAATCTCTCATATCATTTGTAAATTCAATTGGTCCAAACATTAA
>JBJMFM010000114.1:0-11004 GCA_045808425.1 Nitrososphaeraceae archaeon
CAAAGAAGGTGATGTCATAATTAGTCTAAAAAGAAGCGGTGAAATTATCGAGCCCAATGATGGCAAGTGTAATCACAATGATGATGATAATAACAACAGCAAAGGAGAAGTCATCGTTAGTATAAAAGATACAGGTATAGGAATACATCCAGACGTATTCCCAAGACTATTCTCAAAGTTTGCTGTCACATCCGAAACAGTGGGCACTGGATTAGGCTTATTCATATCAAAAAACATAATAGAAGCTCACGGAGGAAGGATTTGGGCAGAGAATAATGCTACTGATAAAGGAGCAACATTTTCGTTTAGCCTGCCACTAAACAACTAGATTATCCAATGTCGATTCAATAATGGTGTAAATTCTTTATTAAAGAAACAAAAAACCAGTTAGTAAGTATATTATGCTGCCTAAAGGAATATTTGTTATCTACTACTAATCTAACTCACTTATAGCTGACAGAATGTTTCTTCTATTCTATATAATGCTGTATTGATATACGCATTTGTAATCAGCGATGGTATTTTTAGCTGGTGTTGTTTTAGAAGTATTGAATTTATGTGATACAAAATCTCTATCCTCTTGTCAAGACTATGTTGCAGTCCTCCATGAGTTGTAAGATTATCTGTTGTTGATGATATGTCGCTTTCATTTACCTAGTTGATCATTAATGAGACAAGCAAAGAAAAATATATGTGCTATCGGTTATTTATTTAGTTTAACAGATCTATTTTTCTGTGATTTTCTAGATCATAAAACCTTGGGAAGCTATTTACTGAATCTAGTTTCTTTAGATCTGGATAATGTAACTATTAAATTTCACATACTATAATGTAGATAGTGGACAAATCCGAAAAGTGTATCCAAAATGATCATCATTTATGTGAAGGTAATATAATAGAAGTTATCAATGGTTCAAAAACAACAAAAATTTGCAAATGTCAATGTCATGACAATATGTATCAACTAATCCGAAGGATGCAGGCTGCAAATACTTCGTAATAATTCACGTGATTGTGCTATCATTGAATTTAGAGCTTGAAGAGCATTGTATTAGAGCACCATTAACCTAGGGAATGTCAGAAATTCTATGACCATTCTTGTCAACTTATTTGATGTATATGATAACAGTTGAAGGGGGAAAATATGTGGTTGACATTAATACAGAATGCAAGCAGAAACACTAGGACTTAACCCTTTCAAATGTTTCTCTAATTTGTCCTAATCTGTCATTCACGTATTCTTTATACCATTCGATATCTTGCAGCGTGGGTTCCAAGTCCCATTCTTTGTTATAATACAAATATTTAATATTTGGAATTCCATCCGCCTCAACACCAACTCCAAGTCCGGGACAATATTTATCCATAAACATAATTGCAAGATATGCCTGTTTTATAAAATCTTTCATCGTGATTTCATTATGCTGCAAAGTCTCACAGAATATATCTGCAGTTTTTCCGCCATTACCAATAGCCTTATAATCGGTTACTTTTTCACTCTCTCCTTTTGTATTAATGTAATAGAGTCCTGATTGTTTATACTGATGCAATGCTGTTAACAACTCGAATTTAGGACCTAGTTTATCTATCGATTCATTGAATTTTTTAACTAAATCAGCAAATTTGGGTATGATATTATTGAATGTATAATGCTTTGCAATGTCGTTATCGTTCTGGTTGATCATCATATCTCCAACAACGTATTTCCTGAATATATCGAAAGCTTTGTATTGACCTGTAAATAATGTTAAAAAGTGTGCAATATCACCGAATACTTTGCTGTCAAAGTTTTTCTTTCCTAGAATGATGTTTGTGTATTTTCTATCTGCAATCAATGCGATTCCATCTGAACATTTGGCTCCAATATTGACCGTCAATATCTGGAGTTCAGATAATGAATGACATATACTTGTATCTTTGTTTTCAAAAGGTGAAAAACACCTAATTATTCTACGTCCTCTACTACTAATGGCTTTATTTGTATTTGTGCTTTTTGGAATCTATTTTCGACTCAAATAATGATAAGCACAGCCAACCTTGCTCTAGTCTTCTTAGAACTACATAAATTTAAAATAATGTTAATACCATGAGAGCTTGGAGATAACAAAAAATGGGTAGAACGGAGAAAAATATCCTTGGCAAAAATGCTCCAGTAATAATAGATCTGTTAAAGAAAGCATATTGTGATGAGATGCAGATTTTTCACTATTTTTGGTATATTGGAATAAATATGGAAGGAATTGGCCTTGTCACATATGCTCCAGCTCTCAAGACACAAGCTACGGGGGAATTAACACATGCTGAATTGCTATCTAACAGAATTTCAGAATTAGGAGACAAGGCCCCAAGTGATCCTGGCATGTGGAAAACACAAGGCAATATAGGCATTTTAGATCCAGTACAATATCTTACATTAAGAGCAGCACTAGAAAAAGGATTAGAATTTGAAGGTAAAGCAGTAGAGAATTATAACAGTATTGCTAAAAAAGCATTAGAATATAATGATTTTGTAACCTACAACCTTGCTACACAAATCTTGGCTGACGAAGTAAAAGACGAGCAGCACACAGAAGATGTTCTGAAAAACCTTGAAGTAAAATAATGGCTTTAGTAATTTTTATGGTATTGTAACTAACTAATTTCTTATTGGTGTTTACGTATTATTATCATCATTATTATTTAATTCAAGTAAATATACACAAAAGAACAATATGGATTTCCTATCTGTTACGAAAAGTTGACTAGAGCATTCTAGATAGAGAACTCTATTCGTCTTTATGTTATACTGGTACTATCCTCATTATGGTGTTTATTATAGTGTATATCTTCATTCTCCTTGCGTCTTGAACGTTTGAATTCTATTTCACCTATCTTAAAGCCTGCATCTTTTGCCTGTTTTGTTAAAGAAGAAACCTTTTGCATAACTATAGTTTCATCATCTTCATCTATGTATATTTCTATTTCAATGTTCATATTATGATTATAAATAGAAATAAATGGTATTTATTAATTATATACATTGGTGGTGTGTTCATTTCATATTAGATATTATAAGAAAATCCTATTTAGACCTACCTAACATAAGAAACTCCTGTTACAGATGAAGAGTTTGTCAATACATTATAACTGCATAATCAGCAATGAAAGCTGGAAATCCTTTTTAGCAAAATTGCTGCAATAAAATTTCGTTATTATTCAGTGAAGAACAGTTGGGTACACCCCCACTCCCTTTCTAACACATTGCATAAAAAGTTCTTCTTTCACGATACCGTAGGTATCTATGTTATTCTTACTGTTATCATTCTTCCTTTGATATGTCGGGGGCAGACAGGGAGAATAAAAGCCTGACTTTCTACCCACTAAATAATCTACAAAGATACAAAATTTGCATTTCCGCCATGAATATTCTTAATATATCTTTTAACACTAGGTTTCCTTGAGGAATACATTCCACAGCTAGCATATGCCAAGTTTGGCTTTCTCAATTAATTTTTCATCTTCTTTTGTTTACAGATCACAAAGTACTACATAGTGAAGTACTCGTGTTTGTAACACCTAATGATATACTAGAAGAAATAACTATAAGAATATTACTTGTTCTGCTAGTCTACTGTTCGTCATTTAAGGCGTATTGTAGACTGAGAATATAATATATTGAAACACTAGACTGGGACGGACAGGGTAAGCATCTATATCAATTAACTAAAATTCGGGGACCACCTCTTTATCATTCCATTGGATCACACATAATGAGAAAAGCTCATGTAATTTATTAGCTTATAAGCAGTCAAATTATCTGATGAGTAGAACAATTCCTTCATTTAGAATAGGCAGTGTGGAAGAACAAAAAGAATGGAAGAGCTTCCACCAAGCTTTGGATAAATCAGACAGAAAAACATTTGGCAATATGTTTTCAATTGTGCATATGCATAATTCAGCTTGTTCTTTTGCTGCTAAACATATAAGAATACAGCCATTTTTATGTCTATTATATTTCATCACTATAAACAACTAATGAAAATAAAAGAAGAACTAGAGAAAAAGAAGGAGTAAGCCAATCCATAATACAGTATGTCTGTCCCACAAAGGTTGTTCAAGGAACACCAAAAAAGAGATTTGATGTATGAGTACAGGAAAAAGAGTCGTTCTAAGATCTTTTGATATGTGACTTTATTTTCTGCTGCAGTTCTGGAGTCATTATGTCTTCTGCTTTATAATGATGGTCCTGTACTGCATGTTGTTCTGCATTTTTCATTACTTCTTCTTCTGTTTCACCTTTGCATACATAGTCGCAATCCATTCCTACCTCTCTACAGGATACTGTTAGCATATGTCTTTATTAGCTGATACCATACTAAAAAGTTTTTATAGCTTAAAAAATTGAAACACCTTCTGCTAGATTGATAATCATGATTCGTTACTTATTTCTATAACTTTTTATCATTTGAGCCTACTTTTACTCTCATTTTTTAAGAATCAAAATATAGTCGCTTCAGTTTCTTCTCTACAAGGTTTAGATGGCTTATGATTTCTTCATTAGAAAGTTCTAATTCCATTGTTCTTCTTTGAACCTCTCTGCCTAAAAGGCTACTCCATTTACTTAGAAATACAATTAAAAGTACAATTGCAACAGTAGCACCTGCAAGCAACGAGAATGTCTCTATTCTTCGTGAAAAAAGGATATCATTTAGCTTAGAATATATTTGTGTAGTTGGTGAACGAACTGTACATAATATATCGGCTTGCCATTTACAAGAATCGGGTATTGGGTAGTTATTCTTTCTTATCTTTCATAATTATAAACAGCATAACCAGAATTTCCAGCAAATAAATTATGTGTAAGATCGTTTAATCTAGGATTATAATTGATGAACTTTTGGGTATAATCAGCAAAAAAGGTCGTTCAACCAAAGTTTTACTTGCGCCGTTGGCTAACATTATTCCATTTCTATCAAAAACTACCAAAAATCTGGAATTAATATCATGTATATTTCCATAATGTGCGAAGTTCTCTGTAGGTATTGCTGATCCTACTACTCCCATGTACTGTCCTGTCTCTCTATTTATTATAGAGTAGTTTATACCAATTCTATAATTACCGTCCAATCCCATAAATATACTGGAAAAGGAAAAGACAGGTGCCAGGGTTTTTCTGCTCGAAGTACATATTCTCTCTATCGTTATTATGTTGGTTTTATTTACAATAAAAAGATGATCTACTATACTATCTATGTTTAAAAAGCTGTCTTGCATTAACGTTTTCGTTTTATTGCTAGTTAAATCTCCTTGCTGGAGATATATTGAATTTGACAAACTCTCAAGTCTGGCTTCTACTAGACCTAGGTCTGATCCAATATGTTGAGAATGAGTTCTTGTTGCCTCAATCTGACGATCTCTTTGTTGAGCAAATAAATTATTTTTGATATTACTTTCTGTAATATCTTGAAAATAAAAAAATAACCATAAGAAATTGATATGATCGATATTATACTAATGGTTAGTGACTTGCTCTGGATAATATTTAGCAAGTCTTTTTCCAGTTTAGTACTATATCATTAGCTTCAAGGAACGATTGAACACCAGCCAAATATGCTTTAATAGAATTCACAGACAATTCGCCACGTCTTTGTTTCTGCGAAGTTTGTTTGGCTACTTCCTTAAGATGTGTAATATAGCTAAGAACCATAATCTTTATTTGCTCTGGCTTTAAGGACTAGAGAATCAAGGTCAGTATTGTGATATTTGCAGAATAATGAAAGATGAACCTTGTAATTCATTTTTGTAGACGGTGAATTATATCCTTCTAGCCACCATTTGACAAGACTTGTAGTTTTCTACATTTAGTCTACTGGAGACATTATTGCTTTGGGCAGCCAAGAAGCCAACTTTAATCATTTTTATTTATAAATGCCCAGCTATTAAGTATGCTAAACGGGATAGTTTATAAAGAAAATGTATAAATTAATATGTAAAGGACCATCTCGTTCTTCTATAGATCAAAATTTAAAGTCATTTGTTGCAGATTGTGCTCTCTTTGATGTCGATGGTGTTCTTGTAGATACAAGAAAATCATACAATATTGCAATTAGTAAAACTGTAGATTTTGTTATCAAATATGTTACTGGAAGATCCAATCTGAATGGCCTAGTTAATCAAGAAATAATATTAAAATTTAGATATACAGGGGGTTTCAATAATGATACTGATACAAGTTATGCTATATCTCTTGCAGCATTGACTAATCCTTATAAAAAGAATAATGTCAATAAGATGAGGAAGTTCATTTCTTATATAGCTAGTAATGCCAATGAAGATGGTATTATCTCTGTTGAAAGGTTCCTATCTTCATTATCTTCACCTTCATTTTATAATAATACTAATAATATTCGAAAGCTCAAAGAACTGTTGGCATATCCCGGTCCAGTCGGCAAGAGCATTGTGACAACAGTTTTCGACGAAATCTTCTATGGACCAGAACTCTTCAAGAAAAGACATGGATTTGAACCAAAATACTATTTTGGAAAGCCACTAATTGAAAAGGATAAGCTTGTGGCAACTAAGACTACGATAAATACAATCTCAGATATATTCAATGGCAATATTGCCATAGTTTCAGGTAGAAGTAAATTGGCCACAGAATACTCCTTAGGATCTATATTCAATATTTTTAATCAAAATGCATGTGTGTTTCTTGAAGATGAGAATCGAGAATACTCCAAACCCAATCCCTATGCAATAAAAAAAGCTATGGATATAATGGGAACCAAAGCAGCTATTTATGTTGGAGATTCAACAGAAGACTTGTTAATGTCCCAAAGAGTAGAAAGCAACACTGGAAGTAATAAAATAATCAAATTTTTCGGTATTTATGGATGCAGTGCTAGGCCAGCGGATACTATTAGACAATTCAAAGAGAATAAAGTAGATGCAATAATTGAAAATGTCAATCATTTACCAGATATATTAAATAAAGTGTTAGTAAAATTGTGATTGTCTTGACTACCGCTTCCACCTCCACTTCCCCTAATACACTCCAAAGAACCGCTAAGATGGAAAGAATCACTAAAGAGACTTCAGTTATAGTAGAGGTGAAAGTAGAGGGCTCTGGCAATATAAATGTCAAAACAACTCTTCCATTCATAGATCATCTCATTACTTCGATTGGTAAACACAGTATGATAGATATTAATCTGATGGCTAAATCTAATGATGGTATTGTACATCATCTTATAGAGGATATATCTATTGCGCTTTCTCAAACTATAGATAAAGCACTTGGTAACAGATCTCAAATTGTTCGTTTTGGATATGCAATAGTTCCAATGGATGAATCCCTAGCGTATGTGTCAATAGATCTTGTGAAACGTCAATTCTGTAACATACAATTAAAATTAACTAGAGATTCTGTTGAAGGGATTGCAAGAGAAGATCTAGAGCACTTTGTAATGTCTCTTGCACAGAATTTGAATGCATGTACTCACATAATTATTGAATATGGAGACAACGATCATCATAAAATTGAGTGTGCAATAAAGGCATTTGCAATATCCCTTAGAATGGCAGCCAGCATTGACAAGAAGATGGAAGGAGTACCTAGTACAAAAGGAACAATGTAATGAGTAAGAAGATAGCAGTATTTGACTATGGTGCTGGAAACCTTTTCAGTTTAAAGGCAGCATTAGAAAGGAATGGAGCGCAAAGTGTTTCCATTGTCGATGATCTGAAGGATCTAGACAAATTTGATGGACTAGTTCTGCCGGGAGTAGGCAATTTTGATCCTGCAATAAAATCAATAGAACATGATAGGGAACTGTTGATCAAAACCATTGACCAAGATATGCCAGTGCTTGGCATTTGCCTTGGCATGGAAATGTTATTCAATAAGAGTGAAGAGGGAATGTTAGAGGGTCTTAAAATACTTGATGGAGAAGTAATAATGCTACCTAGGCGAAAGGTTAAGATTCCACATATGGGGTGGAACAATATTGAGATAACCAATAAGGAAAGCAAGTTGCTAGAGGATATCGAAAATAGCTCGTGGGTATACTTTGTACATTCTTATCATGTAAGCCCAAAAAATAAAGGCATAGTCGCTGCCAATTCTCAGTATGGGATTAACATTTCAGCGCTGATTGAGAAAGACAATCTTTTTGGCACTCAATTCCATCCTGAAAAATCAGGCATAGTAGGTTCGACTATAATCAAAAATTTTCTTAAAGTGTGTGCTAAAAAGAAATGAAAATAATAACAGCAATAGATATTATGGATGGAGATGTTGTTCGACTTATTAAAGGCAATCCTGATAGTAAGATAGTATATAGCAAAGATCCTATCGAGATCGCAAAAAAATGGGAAATAGCAGGAGCTGATATGCTGCATGTTGTTGATCTTGATGCAGCTCTATGTACTAGTAAGAACAATATTGGAATTATTACAAATATAATTAATGCAGTAAATATTCCTGTCGAAGTAGGAGGCGGTATCAGATCAATTGAAGCTGTAAATGAGATGCTCAGTAAAAATGTGTCAAGGATTGTACTAGGCACTATGGCTTACAGGCAGCCAGACTCAATAAGGCAGCTTGCTAAGAAAGTTGCTCAGAAGATTGTGATTTCAGTTGATCAGAATAATGGTAAAGTAATGATAAATGGATGGAGGGAATCTACTGGTTCGGGAGTTAATGACGCAATAAAGCTATTTTTGTCAATGGGTATTAGGGAATTTTTGTTAACAAGTGTAAATAGAGATGGGACATTAACTGGACCGGATATCATGGCATTATCTTGTGCAAATAGCTTCCAGGGTGCAAAAATAATAGCAAGTGGGGGGATCTCTAGTATTGAAGATCTAGTAAGAATAAGGTGTATTGGATGCTATTCAGTGATCCTAGGCAAGGCACTTTATGATGGCAAGGTCAGTATAGAGAAAGCAAAGGTGATAGCATAAAGAGTGCCTTTGGCAAAAAGGATTATTCCATGTCTAGATGTTGATAATGGTCGTGTAGTCAAAGGAGTACATTTTACTCAGGTAAAAGATGCAGGAGACCCTGTAGAATTTGCTGAGAAATATACTCAACAAGGTGCAGATGAACTAGTTTTTCTAGACATTACTGCATCCCGGCAGGGAAGAGAGACCATGAAGAATGTTGTTAGAAATGTCGCAAGTGTCATCGATATTCCATTTACAGTAGGTGGCGGAATCAAAAGATTGGAAGATGCAAGGGATATCTTACTTAGTGGCGCAGATAAAGTGTCTATCAATACAGCAGCTGTAAAAGATCCAGAATTAATTATTAAATTAATGTCAATTTTTGGTAAGCAATGTATAGTAGTTGCAATAGACGCAAAAAGAAATTATGGCAATGGTGGCAAAAATTTTTTTAAAAATATGAATGGGAAAGGGAATTACTGGTTTGAAGTTAGAATTTATGGAGGTAAAGAGCCAACAGGAATAGATGCAATAGAATGGGCCAAGAGAGTAGAATCACTGGGGGCTGGAGAGATTCTTCTTACCAGTATTGACACCGATGGAACTGAAAATGGATATGACATCGAATTATGCGAAGCCATTTGCATGACATCACACATACCTATCATTGCTTCTGGAGGATGCGGACAACCAGAACATATGTTAGATGTCTTTGAAAATACTGAAGTAGATGCCGCATTAGCGGCATCTATATTCCATTACAAGAAATCCACTGTCGATAAAATCAAAAAATATCTAAAGAAAAATGGGATAAATATTAGGATCTGATTTTTCTCTAATAATATATAGAATACTAACTTATATAATTCATTTTATTATCTAGGAATACGATGACAAAGAGCCATCCAAAGTATGAAATAACATCGCCGACATCCAAATCTACCTCTATGGCCTGGCAGTGCACTCATAAGTTACATCTAATGAAACATAAACACAAAGAGAGCAAATTAATTCCATTAAGTGATAAAACTTTGAAAATTGTTAAAGATTTAGTATCCGCTAAGTTGCCGTGACTTATTATCTCGAAATTTCTGCAAATGCAAATACATCTTTGAGTCTATGTGATAGTATTAAAACAAGCTTTACTACCATAAATAAAAGGAAAGGTAGGTAGATTAAAGGATGATTATGATATATTAATTTGCAGGACTTAACAACCAAGGATCTAACTAATGTCTAGTAGTAATTCTGATATTTGTATTTGTAGTCACATACTGCGAGCTCGCTTCAATCCGTTACTAGGTGGCAAGAGAAGGCCATGTTCCCATGTAAAGTGCCCATGCCTTGACTTTAAACCTTCTAACTTGTAATTGCGAATTTCAAGATATTCAGGTTATTGCAGCGGAAGAACAAAAATTTCGTCACATAGTATTTGTCATTGTCCTCTTCAAACTAATCAATCCAATAACTATTTGTTTTCTAATATAAGAAAAATAAGTATTTTTAGGGAAATGGTAAAGATAAAATGAAAGGTGTATTATCTTTTTTTGTAGTTATGGTAGTAGATTGATCACGATTGCTTGAGTCTTGCTGATGAATGCAAGTTGTACTATGAGTATCAGCCTTGTTGTTGTTTTTATTACGATCATTCTTGTCGCTATTACATTCTTTTGCATCTGCTTCATGAACAGGCAGTATAGCAACTACTACAAAGCATAACACTATAGGTACTACCAGGATCGTTATCATCATTGCCGTTGCTGATACTGGTATTTGTATCCCTATCTCACTCTTTCTTGTAAAACCACATACCAGAATTGGGTATATTTGGTTTGTAGGAGTGTGTAATCACTACTCATAGGAAATGGAACATTTAACTAGATCATACATAGGAACATGTTACATATTATCAGCAGCAGTTTTTACAAATCAAAAATATGCTTTACTACAAGTAAAATAAACGATTTCAGTTAGCAGAACTAAGAATGTTGTTTGAGCAGGACATGAATGATCAAAAAAGTACCAAGAGAATATTATTAGTTGACGATGAGCCTGACAGTTGTATGACTTTCCAAG
>JBJMFM010000115.1:0-17574 GCA_045808425.1 Nitrososphaeraceae archaeon
TACAAACAATCATTTGTTATACTTACACATAATAAACTGAAAATAAATATTCACATCTAAAACATATAATAATGATAATTAGTAAAAACAATACTTCCATGTAAATACTTAGTTTCCATTTTGTTTCTAACTGTAAATTGAATAATCATAATAATAATAATAGTATTAATGCTAAAGAAATACTACCCATCAGCAGCAGCAGCGGCAACAACAAAAACAACAACAGGAGAGGTCGTTATAAAATGGGAAGAAGAGAGGAGGAGGAGGAGCAGTAGTGATACAAATAAAAAGTGTGTATATTGGTTCTTCTTTTAGTACTGCTGCTACTTCATTGATGGTAGTGTCAATAGTACTAGTACTTTCATTGTCATTTTCAATATTAACCCAATACCAATTACCACCACCACTACTACAACAACAATCACAACACTCATCTTCATCTTCTTCATTACCGATTCCTTCTTTGGTGTATGCTGATAAAATAAAAGTGAAAAATAAATCACTTATCAATGATATATCAGATCAACTAGTAAATCTTGGTAGCGGTAAAGACGAATTACAAAATATACTTCAGCAAATACAAACACAAATAGCTCTGACAGCGGGTCAGGATAAGGCAACCAATGCAATTAAGCAGATAAAATCAGTTATTGAATTAAATCCTAATGGTCCTTTATCTGAATCATTATTATTTCTTGCAAAACAACAAGCTGCTGGTAATATCGAAGATGTCAATAAAGTCACAACAGAAGTAGCTGTATATGCAGCTAATGGTACTGATAATATAGTAGTTGTATTAGAGCAAGCAGTAGCAGCAGTACAACAACAACAACAACCCCAATCAACAACTACAACAGCATCTGGAACATCATCACTAACATCGCTATCACAATCATCATCGCCGTCATTACAAACTCCTATCGTAGCATCTTCACAATCACCATCATCTCCTTCTGCTGCTTCTTCTAGTGATAATAGTAACAATAATGTCTCATCCTCATCGTCCTACACAACACCGCAAACAACATCCGAATTAACATCATCACCAGCAGTATTATCACCAAATAATATAACACAACAGCAACAGCCACAGCAGCAGCAAATACAACAATCACAAACCTTGGAACAATTAACTCAGCGGCAACAGTCAGTTCAGCCACAAACTGTCACCTCACCACCACCACCACCATCATTATCATCGTTACCAGAGGCTCAACCTCAAACCCAACCAATACCGCAACCACAAACATCCTTATCATCATTGTCCTCCTCCTCCTCCTCCTCATCATCATCGCCACCACCATCATTCTATAGTAATAATATCTCCAATGATAACAATACAACTAATACAAATACAGTACTATCAAACTCAAGTCCACGCAGTACAATTAAGGTTACCTCAAGCAACCAACATATTGAGCGTGCATCTCCAATGTTACCCTCCTCAACGGAAAATGCAGACCAACAAGAACAACAATCTGACCAGCAAAAGCAGCTAATACAACAACGAATACAAGAGGTTATCAATGAATCTAATTCTGATAACAGAAGCGGTGTAACATCTCTTCCAAAATTCATAGAGAAATATTAAAATCTAGTCGAGCGACAGACACGTTCAAGCTAAATCTGCAGACATTGGTCAAAAACTACTTCTGTATTGCATTAATTGGGAGCTAAATCAAAACGAATTTAATTGAGACCCGTAAATTCCTTAAACAGCCTCTACCTAACAATCTAGATAATGAGAAACGAATAGATTCGCTAGGTGCTAATTCACGACGAATAGTTGCATAGCTGGACGCAAGACGTATCGAATTTATTACAACTGCTGTGATTTGCATAATCTTTGCTATTTGCTTCGCTCATCTCGAGTATTATTATACAAAGACCCTGCGCTGTAGGTCTCAAATGGTAAAGTTCTTAGTGAGCATCCTGAATTTGATCTCAGCAGAGAGACGAAACCAATAATTGGTAACATGTACCAATATCATTTATTTCCTATGCTCTTTATTTTTGTTCTCATTAGCTTTGCGGCTCTATTTGATGACATGACATTTAAATTATTTGGTGGAAGGAAAAGCTTTCCTCCTTGGATGTGCGAACCTCATCAGTGTTGTTCTTGTAGAAGATTTTGCATGGTTTGTAAATAAATGGTTGGTTCAGCTACAAGATGACCCTAAGGCTGGACAACTAATGCAATTCACTGACTGGACATCTATACATCTCGGTATAAACAGACTTGTTATACCGAAGTGGGACTTGGTTGCTATCGCCTTGGCAACAATTGCTGATACGGCTACAATTATTGTACTCTTGTCGGAATGTCAATACAAAGGTTAGTGTGTAACGGTTTTGGAGCTTGTTGATAATATGCCAAAAAAGCAACAAAAAGCGTACGTTACTTGGTAGTAATATTATTATTTTTATATATTGTAGTGCTTTTGCTGCTTTCAATGTTCCTGGTATTGTAATATTGTGCCACTTTCCCGTCACTACAAACATCTATTACCTGTTTTGCATCATCTTGTCCACAAATTTTGTTTACTACAGTCAATAATTGGTTGTCACACACAGATGTTCCATTTGGTAAAGACCTTAGACAGAAGTTTACTACCTCATTCAATTTGTCGTTGAGCAATGCATTGTTATTACCGTTATTAGGGCTAGTTGAAGACCTATTGAAGAAAGATACAGCACCAGCCACCACCGACGATATCAATACTGCCATAATTATAATAACCAATATCTTTTTACCACTCATTATCATATCGTAGAATGTCTATTTTGATATTATTCCGATATATATAAACCAAAACAGAAGAGAATAAAAAATCAAAGCTGACAACATTCATCCTTGTTTTCGCATTTGCAACTGTTAGGTTCTAGTAAGCACCTAGGACAAATGACGGCACCGCAACCAACGCAGCTGTTGTCACGTCTGTTACATGCCCAGTGTTTACACTTATTCATAGCCGAACGAACAAAGATATTGCTTTTGACATAGGCACAATGAAGCTAGAATACTTTTAATGGTTTGCATGGTATAACTCGATAAAGAAGCTGTGCACCTACAGCATCCGTATATTACGATTGAATATCATGAGATGATGTATATATTTTTAAATGTAATCTATCAATGTTTTTTCTCTAGCAATTTATTATTAAAGAAACAGAAGACAGGTGGTTGAAACAATTCACCAAATGCCAATTAAAAGGAGTTGGAGTAACGGCTCTATTTGTGATCATGATTTTACTTTTCACGTCTCTGCTAAGTCCAGTCCTAGTGTCTTCACATGGACTGTCGACTTATAAAGACACCAATTCAAAATACCCCAAGAAACCTCATGAGCACAAAATCACGGAATTGAAGGCATCGAAGGATCCTTTTAAGTTTCCTATGCCACTAGGTGAACTGGATACTAATGCAGTAGACTCAGTAGATTCAAACTTAAAGCGTAAGGATCAGCCAAGTGATGACAGTACATGGTCAGGTACTGGTACTGCATTAAAACACAGCACGTTTAAGGCGACAATAGTACCAGAAAAGAAAATGATAAAAAATGTCACAGATAATACCAGTAAAGCCACAACCTATATTACCAGAAAATCAGATACTAAGTCAGATAATGTCTCGTCGGCTTACAACAAGAACATCAGTATTCCTATATCGGATAACAAAAATGGCAGTAAATTGTATAACTTAGATGTCCATGGTAAGATTATTCCGATAAAATATCAGATTACCGGCCTTTCTAACAAACTCTTAAACATGAGTTTGAAAAACGATAACGCTACTTTATTGATTCAACTCTCCAGTAGTTCTCCAGGTACACTGAGGATTGAACTTGCAAGGAACATTATAGATTCCAAAAATCAAGACATGCACACGGATAGTCCGTTTGCGGTATTTGAAGATGGTCTCTACACATCTTTTGAGGAGACAGAAAATAATAACTACGTACGGCAGGTAATCATGCAGCTCCACAAAGGTACGGGACAAATAGCGATAGTTGGTACTCACCCTTCTCCAGAATATGGTAGTACGACTGCGGTACTTTATGGCATATCTATGACCGTCATAATCATAATAATTGTGGTTGCTAGATATAACAGGTTGAGTTTCACATCTTTAGGCCGCCCCTAGTTTGCAGCCCTTGAATTGCTGAGACTATTGACGAAGGATCAAGATTTTGTTTCATTTCATTTGTAGATCTTTGCAATGACGTTTTTCTTGTAGTCTATATCTGTATTAATTTTGCAAATAGTAGATGTTAGCCAGGTTGACTTTGAATTATAAACGTGGCAGGTTTGATTTGTTTTATTCATATTTCTATCTTTGCAAATGAACTTGAGATCTGCAAATCTTATAGGATCAATTATTTTTGCCAAAATGTCTAACCCAGTTATTGTTCTTATTCCTGGTTTACTAAAATATGCATTAGCATTAACAGCGTAGATCTCATCGCTTCGAACTGCTTCTATTGAGCTGCATCGGTTAGTGCCGCTTAATATATTTGCCTCTTTTGCTGTCCTGTATAAATCAAATCCGGAGGCCATCAGAATTATTTCGAGGGCTGTGCCCGAGACCCCAGTCCATTGATGCCTCCTGCAATTTCTACCATCTGTGGAACCCAATGACTAGCAGTAAAGAAGGGGTCAAGCCATTCTAGACACACTACCTTTGGATGATTATCATAATAATCGTGGTTATTATTATTATTTCTATTTTTTTGACCTCGCTTCCTTTTTATATATTCTGTACGCTTTTGTAATGACAGGACAAAGCTACCGCCTCAGGTCATCCCTCCGACGTTTTTTGATATTTGCATTATGCTTGCTAAAATATCATAATCAAGCACAAGTACATTTGGTTTGTAATTCAATATTGACATAGCCTGATTTAGTTCTCTTGTAAATGGAGCAATAAGATCAGGTCTTGCTTGCTAGTATCATCCACTATATAAATTTCTGCAGCCGAATACTACTAGAGTTTATATCCAATTCTTCTCAAAAAATTTTTTCTATCACTAACATCTCTTTCTGTTTCTATACCCTTTGATTTGTATCCATCAACAACGCCAAGTATAGCCCTCCCCTGCTCAGTCTCAGTAAATATTACTTCAATCGGATTGGCGGTTGCACAATATATGGTAACTAATTCTGGCACTTCCCTTAATCTCGGTAATATGTTTATTGGGTAGGCATCTCTTATAAGAATAACCAAGCTGTGACCCGACGAAAGTTTGTACGCATAATCAGTTGCAATTATCTCCAAATCAGCATCGTTCCCTGCATGACGAACTAGGCATGCGCCGCTTGCTTCACAAAAGCCTATGCCGTACTTTATACCCGGTACACAGTTAACCAAACACTCTGAAACATCCTCTATTGTCTTTATGAAGTGACTCTGAGCAAGGATAACTTGAACATCAGCAGGGAGCTCTATCCTTAGGCTTTGAATATTCATACCGAATTGATCTTTCAAAGGATTGAGTTCTATATATGTTACCGGATAGAGGATACCCTCAATAAAATCAAATGCTTAGTAAATTTACATGGCAATAGGAATTTAACGAGGTTATGTTTCTACATATTTGACATTGCTAAACAATATCATCGCAATAGTCGCGATTTCTTTTGTAACCGTTGGAAGCATATGGGCAATAGGTAATTTCATGATTCCTCATAAAGAATTATCTATCAAGAACATCAGAGGTATTCTACTAGTTGCACAAGATAACGCATTCAATCAAACTAATCCTGACATCATTGCTAGAGTGAATACCCCGGAGAAACTAACGATAGTAAATAAAGATCTTGTAAGGCATGATCTTATAGTAGACAAATTAAATATCAACACAGCTTACTTATCTCCAGAGCAGGATTTCACAACTGCAATCGCGTCGCAAAAACCAGGAACATTTGAATATTATTGTTCTTTACATCCTGCGTCGATGCGTGGCAAGATAATAATTAACTAAACTATACGTTTTGCTTTCCGCAGCCTTTAATTGTTGATTAATTAGTATATGGATCCATTCCCCTATAGATAACGTCACAGAACCATTTATTCAAGAGCAAATATATATAGAAGCAGAGATATGCTTGGTTATTCTCAGATATAGATGGATGGACGCTATATTCATTACAGGTACGGCTGGTTCTGGCAAATCTCTTCTTGCCTCAAGATTACTGAAATCTCAAAAGGATAACGACATATTTTCGATTGTCTTGAACTTGGATCCAGGAGCGCTTAACTTGCCCTATGCACCCGATGTAGATGTTCGGGATTATGTTGATGTTCAGGCTCTAATGGAGACATACAATCTTGGACCAAACGGTTCATTATTGATTGCAAGCGATATGATAGCAACGAAATTAGATGAGATCCAAACCGAGATAGATAACCTAAATCCAGATTGCGTCATAGTTGACACTGCAGGACAGATCGAATTATTTGCGTTCAGAGCAAGCGGAATGTATTTTGTATCGAATTTTCATGTGGATAATAGGGCAATGATATTTACTTTTGATGGCATGCTAGTGTCATCCCCTATAAACTATGTGGCTGTCTTATTACTGGCATCATCAATTAAACTGCGACTTCAAACTTCTCAAGTTAATGTTCTTACAAAACGCGACCTGATTGTCGAAAGGCTAAAAAGCATTTTGGAGTGGTCAAGTTCTTACACAGCACTGGAATCTGCTCTGGATAACGAAAAAGACACTCAGTCTTCGCTTTTGAGTAAAGATTTAGCCAGAGCGATCGCCAAAAGCGGACTTATGGAAGACCTTATCGCTGTTTCTAGTCTAACTACAAGTGGCATGGTTAACCTGAGTGCGTCATTAGCTAGAATCCTTAAGCAGGGAGAGGACATGGGGGCTTAAGATAGGATTGGGCTCATCGTGTACTGCTGTAGCATCATCATCTACTGCTAATCTCGGCCCTGGATTTGATGTATTTGGCTTAGGCCTCGACGCATTAGAGGACGTGGTGAAGATAGACAATATGCAGGGAACATCAGCGCGAATATCCATCAAGGTATCTGGAGAAAATCATATGTCAATACCCGCCGACACAGATGCAAACTCTGCAGGTTTGGTGATAAAAAAAATGTCTAGGGATTTTAACATATCATCGGACCTTGATGTTAGTATATTAAAGAGAGTGCCAGCAGGATTTGGTATGGGAAGTAGCGCTGCATCAGCTGCGGCAGCCGCTATTGCTTTCGATGGATTATTTGATCTCAGGATCCAAAAAGAGAAAATTATTGAATATGCTGCTGAGGGTGAAATTGCCAGCGCAGGGACAAAACATTACGACAATGTATCGAGTGCAATACTCGGTGGATTTGTTATAGTTAGAACAAATCCCCGGTTGGAGTTTATTAAAATAGATCCGCCTGAAGATCTTGTCCTTGTTATTTCGGTCCCTACAATAAAACTGTCAGCAAGAAAGACTGAAGTCGCAAGAAGTGTATTGCCTAACTATGTTCCGCTCAAAAGTGTTGTTCATAACGTATCTAGTGCAAGTACAATCGTTGCAGGATTTGCGCTAAAAGATATTGAAATGATTGCAAAAGGCATAGATGATGTGATAGTGGAGCCCGCAAGAATGTTTCTTATACCCGCCTACGATGCGGTCAAAAGAAATGCTCTGCGATCCGGCGCTCTAGCAGTAACAATAAGTGGCGCCGGGCCATCGATGATTTCTTTTTTAAAGACTGAAAAAAACTCTATGCGAGTAGCTGAATCAATGGCTGCTGGTTTCAAAGAGGCAAAAATTGGAAGCAGGGCCTACGTATGCAAGCCAAGCGCCGGGGCTAAAGTAGTATCTCTGGTTACATAGTTGTGCTATTAGTAAGATCATCCATATGGAGTCCACGCTGCTCTATTTTTTGCCTTTATTCAAAAATGCAGACATCATTTTATGTCTGTCCTCATGGGAAAAGCTAAGAGCCCAGCCATATATTTCTAACCTAAGACCGGTTTCTATATCCGCATCCATCGCTTTGTTGATTAGCATTTTGCTGATTTTAACTGCAGTGAAACTGTTCTTCGTAATTTCCTTGGCAAGCATTAGGCACTCATCCATCAGCTTTTTATTGAGAATCTTGGCTTCATTCTCCTTATCTTTTTTCTTCGCTATTTCTTCGCCAGAACTTTGCGACTGCGGCTGCTGACCTTCAGGAGTTAAACTAATCAATTTGTTAACGAGACCTATCTGCGCTGCCTCCTCTGCAGTTACCATTTTACCCGTAAAGATAAGTTCCTTGGCCTTTGCAGGGCCAACAATTCTAGTCAAGCGCTGCGTACCGCCCCAGCCAGGAGGTATGCCTATTGTGACCTCAGGCTGACCGATTTTGGCATTATTCGATGCGACACGGATATCACATACCAACGCAAGTTCACATCCACCACCGAGCGCAAATCCGTTCACTGCGGCGATAACTGGTTTTTCCAATCTCTCAATCTTATTTAGCACAGCTTGGGCCGAAGTTGCGTATTTCTCTGCTTTCATTGGGTCGATATCAACCATGTAAGCAATATCTGCGCCAGCACAAAATGACTTCTCTCCAGCACCAGTAATGACGACTACCTTAATACCGTCGTCGGCTCCGACTATATCAATGGTGCGTGATAATTCAGCGATCACATCTAAGTTTAGGGCATTAAGAGCTTCTGGTCTATTAATTTTAATGATCGCTATATCGCCTAGCGGTTCAAGCTGAATGTATTTCATTGTAGACATAAACAAAAGGCATCTGCATCTTGCAATTAAATCTTATCACTCTGTTAGAAGGTGACTTTGGTGATTGGATTTGGTCAAATCAAAAAAGTAAGGGTACATTTACTGATTTTCCGATTTTAGGGGTTTAAGGCATACTCGTGCCGCACAATAGCGTATATGCTAAGTAACCTATACAATTGTATTAATTATTATATATAGCAAATAATTACAAGTCAATGACTGCTTTTGAACTGGCGTCTGCTAGCAATACCCGCGAGTGTAGTACCTTTGGTTATCATGTTCTTGTTTACGCATGTATCACCAACTGAGGTATTCGCAGTAGGTTTTGTACCATTTATAATCTCCACTGCTTCAGTTATGGGAAGGGTTATGTTACAAGCGTTTAGATTTCAATATTTTATAAGAGCATTCATTGGTCGAAATGTCAGCTCTACAGGTAGCATCATATCTGCCAGGCTAGCAGGCGAATTTGTAACTCAAACTACACCGTCGTTTATTGGAGGAGAGGTGGTAAGAATCGCCTTCTTAACAAAGAATGGCGTTCCTGCCGGCAGAGCGGCGTGGGTTACGACCATGGAGATTATCGCTGATGTCTTGGTAGGAACAATGCTTGCTTTTGTGGCAGGAGCAGTTGCTATTTACAACGGAGGTGCATTTATTGGTGTTACAGTCATTTTGGTGGCTATCCCCACTGTAACTTTTTGGTTATCTCTAGTTATATTGTCAGCAAAACGAAATCTTAGAGTGCCAGTTTTTTTTGAAAATATATTGAACAAATTTATTTCTAAGGAAAAGGCAGAAAGAATTGTATATTCAGCTAATCTCGCAATAGCTGATCTATGTAAAATGAGTAGAGAAAATTTCGATTCTACACAGGTGGTAAGAATTTTCGTGATAGGCATTGGAATAACTTTCATTGCTTTTGTGCTTCAAGGAATTTCCTTTATGGTACTAGCAAACGCAGTGGGGTTCAATATTGGTCTATTCGAATCATTATTAGCAACTTCAGCATCAACAGTGGTGTCAACTATCCCTATAACGATAGGTGGCTCTGGTCTAGCAGAATTGGGAATTTGGGCGTATATCTCTAAACTCAATGGTATTCCATCTCTAAACGATTTGGCTAGGGGTTCTGAGCTGAATGTCGTTATTGCATGGAGAATTGCCTCATACCATGTGCCGCTTCTCATTATGTGGGTCGCATTGATGAGGATGACCATGTACAAATTTCCTTTCAAAAATAAAAAGCTCTTGTCCCATTCGTCCGCGTTTGGTCAGAAAAATAATATTCGTGACACTGCTAGCAATATTAAGAAAGACGATGTGGACAAAAAATCAGAGGAAGATGATAGATAACCTACAATGTTCCTTCAAATAAATCTGTCTGGGAATGGTTGAAACGAAATAACTGAATCTACAAAGTTGATCGGTAAGTAAGAAAGAGGCAAATGCACATACGGATGCAACCTGCATCTAATAGCAAATTTGGCTTGCAAGCATCTTTAATGAATATTTTACTTAGTCAATCTTCAAACTTATAGATGGGAACGCCGCTGATTGACTGCTCAAATTGACACCTCGTTTTTTATTCAGCTTCATTTTCTTCTTCTTCAGAAGACGAAAAGGAAGATGAGGAAGTGGCGGGTTGATCTGATTCGACATCCATCAGCTGTAACTCTTGGAGTTCAAATTTATAAATCCTGTCCATTTCCAGACCATATTTTGTTTTTAATAGTTCAACAACTCTTCCGCTCAACTGTCCCGTATACACTCTTATCTTGAACTCATAAACGAAACCTTTCATAAAAGAGCTAATGTCAATGGATTTGGGAACGTCCAAATTCTCTATAATTGTTCTTCCGTCTGGGAGAGACTCGTACAGCTGTATATCTATTTTAAAATCTTTGTCGTATATATCAAGAATGTAACCCGTCCTCATAATCGTATCCTGTTCTTCGAGCGGAACTGACCTTATCTCATCTTCTGCCCAAGCCGGTAATGCCTCGTCACTAGTAGATCTGCTGGACGGACTCCTTGTTTTGCCCATTCTAGTCATTAACTCAAGTCAGCCAGATAAAAAGCCTTTTGTTGTTATTGAAGTTTTTGCAAATGTAATTGAGAGTTGTTAGCCGGTGCATATAAAATAATAGCTTCAAAATTCACTTCAAAGAATTCATTCTCAGCTAATAAAATTGGATTTATTGACAATTGCCACTAAGCATATAGCGTTTATGTTTATAGAAAAGATGCTATTTTTTTGCTCTAGCAGCGATTCTATTTGTTGTTGGTCTTTTAACGAAATATGATACGTCAAGATAATCCTATTGCAAACCTTAGTTCATAGCTATTGCCACTACAGATATTAACTTTGAGTTCCTATTCATAAGAATCTATCAATTTGTCCGGCTTCCCTGTAGAATGACATTCCATTGTCTTTTGATTTTTCTTCTACAATAATCTATTTTATACTTATTATGTAGCGCATCACTGTGGCTACCAACTATGAAACCACGGACTAGATCAGAGGTGGTCGCGGTTATAACAATATTATTTGCATTTACAACTATTTTATCAGCGAATGTTGTATATGGACAACAACAGTTATCATCATCGCTACGAACGGGCAGTTCACTTAGCACTACAACAATATCTCCTAAACTCAAAGCAGAAATGTGCGATCCCAGTAACCCAACTCTAAAAGTTGTTAATACAACTGAATCACGTATATGCAATATTCCAAAAACGGTAAAAAATGTGACAACTGCAGCAGCTGCATCACCAACAACAACAGCAGCAAACAGTGTCGCTACTCCAAAAAAACAACAACAGATAGCAATTACAAATAACGACAATGGTATTTCACAATCAAACAGCGCGACAACAGCTACAACAATGAATCCGATTAGCAAATCCAGCAACAAGCCATTATCATCACAATCAACTATAGCACCACAGGCAAATGCTATAAATCAACCGCAACAGCAACAACAACAGCAACCTCAGCAGCTAGTAAAGATAAGTAATCATACTGCTGGAGAGAATTATACATTGCTGCAACTACTCAAGCGGTAGCCTCTGGGAAGTTAATGTACCTTGGTTCTCATGGTGGCGGTGGTAGTAGTAGTACTACTCCCAGCAATCCTGACACTAACGGGAAGGATAAGGATAGCTCTGATAAAAAACACATAAAGAGCGCAAGTGACTCAACACCCATGAACGTAAGAATACGAAAGCAAAGAACTCAGATGGGCAGGGAGATAGCTTGGAGAGGATATTAAAAGACGTCTTGGAAGAATGATTAAAATATCAAATAATCCAAGTCTTATCCCTCTTCGCTTTGCAAATTTATACCTAGAAATACTGTTTATAGGAAAAAGAACTATCCATAAAAAATTTATTACTGTGCTTTCTTTGAATTTAGTCTAACATCAATCAATATCTTACTAGCATGAATAAACCGGCAACAATATATTTATTTAGCATAAACTGACTCTGAGAATTGCATGGTAGTTGATAACAAAGCCACTGTTACATATATTCGCGTACTCAAAGAGGACCTTGGAATCTTCCGTATAAAACCAGCTGACGGTCCTGTTCCTGACTTCAAGGCAGGTCAGTTTGTTACCTTAGGTCTTCATATACCATCAGAGGGAAAGATTGTCCGCAGAGCCTACTCCATTGCTTCTCCTCCCGAGCAAAAGAAACATTTCGAACTCATTATAAGATGGGTAAGAAAACCAGTACCGGGTCGCTTGACCACCGAACTATTCAATAAAAAGGAAGAAGACGAGATCATGTGGGTGAAGCCGACAGGGATCTTTACAATTAGCGAGAAACTGCATAATGGTGAACCAGATAATAGAAGAATGGTTCTAATAGGGGGTGGAACAGGTTTAGCGCCATTTATATCGTATGCTCTGCACATGAAATCAATTGGAAGCAAGCGTCAGATAGTCGTGTTGCATGGAGCGAGTTATGTTGATGAGTTAAGCTATCGCGAATTGCTAACTGAACTGGAAGAGGAGAGCGTAGATAAAGGAAGAGACAAATGGGACTTTTATTACAGAGCGAGTATTAGTAGACCTCAGGAGTGGTTCAACAGATCCTGGGGAGGACAAAGAGGTAGAGTTGAAACGTTTTTGAGACCTAAAGCTGGAAGTGATCGCTCCCCACTTGAAGAGTTAGTTGGCGAGAAGATAACTACAGAAAATACGTCTTTTTATGTGTGTGGATGGCAAGGTACGGTTGATGGGTCGCTTGATTACCTTGTGCCGAAAGGATTCGTCACCGAACGAAACAAAAGGAAAGACGGAAGCTATGAGGTCAAATTTGAGTCATATGGATAGATATGCCCTTGCTGATTTTTTAAAGGCTTATAACAGTGCCACATGGGAGAACTAAATATGAAGTTTGAATTAGAGGAATTCTCAAGTGTGGAAGATGTCTTTCTTTATCTCGTATCCATTGCACCTCCTATGAAACAGGTTCTACCTGTGAGCTCGTACAAAGGCTATGTATTCTCAGTTGTACCTTTAACACCACTATCTGGAGACGTGTTAATGATGGTTTATACAAAAGCCAGACTTGATCCAGGAATGGTAGAATTTGATATCTCCACTAAAAAATATAAGAACGTAAGTTCGGTTGAGAGAGCAGACAAGAATTATTTCATAGTGTTGACACCTACAAGAGCGAGCCTCGCAGACAGCGCAATTGAGTATCTGGATTCTATAAATAGCGAACAGAAGGCAATGTAAGCAGCCTCAGAGTCGAGGCGGCGGAGATTTGGTTACGGATCTCTTGCGGGAGTATCTTTCAACGATATCTTCGGGTAACTGACCGTTGAAAAGTTCCTTTGATAAGCCTTTTAGGTATCTCATGACAGCCCAGGTTCCTGCTTTTATTAAACATGCCATGAATATTTTCATTGGAGGCCCGTAGGTCTTATTTCTAATAATAATCGGTATAATATCGTTAATTATTCTAAGGTTATGCTCCCAACATTTCCAAAATAAGGTAAACTGCGATTCGTTCAAGTTACCAAAATGCATTGAATTCCTTTCGGAAAAGTCTTGATAAAGTAGCGGCGCAACCAGCCCTCTCATATTCGTGTCCTTGAAATCCTGGATAAGATCAATAGTATACTGAGTTTCATCAGGCGTTTCATCAGGCCACCCTATGATCAGGGTCAATGCAGGAAACCAGTGATTCTCATTTAAGGTTTTACAACCCTGCCTTACAACTGCTCCCCATTCTTCGGGCTGGTAAGGTTTTGTTTTTATACCTAGATGTTTCTTTACCATTCGCGGCGCTACAGTCTCAACACCTAGATTAGTTGCAAGCCACCTTCCACTTTTGTGCATTTCGTTTATTTCGGAGAGATGCTTGATAAGAATTGGCGAACATGCCACAGCGGATAGCGTCATATGTGTTGTGCCTATGAAGTTAGCACCTACAGACTTCAACCCTTTCCACAAATCCGTAATCGCGTCAGCATTGGGTATAAAGTCTTTGTTATCACATCCATAAAGTAACATCTCATCTGATTGAAGCCAAATTGAATCAAAACCGTATCTCAAGTTGATTCTAGCCTCAGCCTGTAATCGTTCTAATGGAATGTCTTTCTTTGAACGCTTATTTACATCACAAAAGTCACACCCTCTTCCGCAACCACGCATTGCTTCGATTAATGAGTTTATAGTTGGACCGCGGATTGGAGGAATATTCTCGATGTTTCTAACATACGTGTGGAGCAATTCCGGAGCATCGCCTGCCTCCAAGTCATGGAACAGATCAAGTGCCAGCTCATCGGCTTCGCCGATAACTACTGTATCAATGCCGTGAATTTTCATTCTGTCAGGTTTTGCGAGCTCCCAAGCACCGTTGCCCCCGACCACTACCTTGAAACTGTATTTCTTTTTTAACTGGATAATGGAAGCACACATCTTCTTAAATTTCATAGCTACGTATGATAGCTTTTCAGGTGACATTGTAGTGGTGACAGGTGCCATGCCAAGGGGATCCATTACGTTGATTCCTATTACTTTTGTTTGTGGCCCGACACATTTGTCAAGCATATCTGGGTGTGCAAGGAAAACATCCTCCCGTTTATACTCCTTTAAAAGAGCTGATTCTATTCTTCTTAATCCGCACTGGGCAACCTTCACCTCTCCCGTGCTTTGATCCGTTTCAACGCTGGGACAAAACAACTTGTCAAATACAAATTCAGGGATGAGCTCATAAGGCCCACATGCAATAAAACCATACAAAAAATTTCCTCTGTAATTCGTCATGAGACTGCGATCTGCTGTTAAGACTAAGTGCTTGCCGGCTGCCATTTCTTTAGCTATCCTCCCTTACTTCGTCTAGTATTCAGTATAAATCTATTACTATAATTAACCTTTAATTATACTGTGTTGTATTTGAACTCGCTTCAATAGAGCCCTCTTCTATGTCCTTTGACCAATATTGATTTTAGTTGCCTATGGTCAAGCGTGTAGAGTGTATCTAAAAAGCTCGCCCACAAAAAACCGTCATGCTCAGCAGATAGCGTGACATCTTTAGTAGAAGTGGTCGCGAAGTAAAATCTTACCTCCTTTTCTGATTTCATGCCGTCCGCCCTAAAGTATGAATACCGAATTTTGCCAACATATGACTGAATATCCAAGGAGCTAATACCAGTTTCTTCAAATACCTCTCGTAGAAGAGTTTGGATTTCTGTTTCTCCTTTCTCCTTGTGTCCTTGAGGAAAGCCCCAGAAGCCCCTCCTATTCCTGAGCAGGAGAAACTCGGATGATTGCATATTTTCGGGTGAAGTTTGATACTTTATTACTGCTCCTATAGATTGCTCCAGGGCCACTCTCTACCATAGTTCAGAGAAATTAGGAGAGTTATAATGTTGTTTCTTTGCGTTAAAACTATTAATAACCAAATAAAACTGTTCAATTGTTGCAGGGCCGGTCGTCTAGTCCGGTAGGATACGGCATTGGCATTGCTGAGGTCGTGGGTTCGAATCCCACCCGGTCCACTCGTATAGCACTAGTACACAAGTTATGAGCATAAGAATAGCTAAAAATTTAAGATGTAGACAACGAGCGGGACATTTTATGTATTACTGTATTTGCATTTCGGTCAAATAAGATACCCCTTAGAAATGCTCATCGTTCTTGGCACACAGTTTTGCCCTTTTCAATCACAATGTAAAACTACTAGGCAGTGACAATATATTTAGGTGTTATACTTTGTGTGCCGCAGCCAATAAATGTCAATAATGACTCCCCTAGACACAATTGGCCTGATGGTTTGACATTGGATGTATCCAATCAAACAAAGGTGTACCCATGATAATTAAATCGGACCAAACATTAACCGATGAAGCCAATCTGTTTTAATAGGATGTACGTCTAATGCTCAAACATATCAAGAATGTAATGCAAAGTGTAGTGGGAGTCGATCATCGAATTTGATGTTCTTGGAGTTACCGTCGTTACGTAATAAATCTTTAAAGAAACTAAAAGGGAACTGTACCCATTTAGTTGACTATATGTATATAACAAATGAACTGTATAGCCAAACATGATAAAATTCAGTATTCAAGCGGCTCACGAACAGATTAACCCTTTAGAATTACTAGACGATGTTATTGTTATGGAAAAAAATGGAATAGAGAGATGCTGGACCAGTGACCATTATATGCCATGGTGGCATACTGGCGCTTCGGGTGGAGCTGCTTGGCCGTGGATTGGTGCCGCTCTAGCCAAAACGAATAATATTGTTATTGGCACTGGCATCACGCCTCCCATACTTAGGTATAACCCTGCTATTGTTGCACAGGTTTTCGCAACGTTGGGTTTCATGTTCCCAGGCAGGGTCTTTCTAACCGTCGGGAGAGGGGAGGCACTAAACGAAGTACCCTCGGGCAACCCTTGGCCTTCCAGCCACGAGAGGTTTGAAAGATTAAAGGAAGCTATATACATAATCAAGACCCTGTGGAATGAAGATTGGATTAGTTTTAAAGGCAAATTCTATGAGTTGAAAGATTCTAATCTTTACACAAAACCCAAAGTACCAATTCCTCTATATATTGCTGGATTGGGCTCACAATCTGCTAGACTAGCGGGAGAGGAGGGAGATGGATTTGTCACAAATGAGCTTAGCGCAGACAAAATTAAAAACAAGCTATTCCCAGCTCTAAAGGATGGAGCTACTGCTGCAAGAAAAGATTACGATTCTTTGGAAAAAGTATTATTCATTCCAGGATCTTATGATGAAGATAAACAAAAAGCGCTAAGATCAATAACGTTTTGGAAAGGATCGATGATAAAGGCGTTCTTTGACGTCGATGTACACGATCCAAGAAAAATTGAGGAGAACGGGAGGGTCGTCGGTGATGACATAATGCGAAACATGTTGCTTGTAGTGTCAAGCGCAAAAGAAGCTATTGAGAAGCTTCGGATGTACGTCGACCTAGGATTTACAGAAATTGTTATAACAAATTCTAGTCCTGATCGACAAAAGCTCGTAAGGCTTCTTGCAAGAGAAGTCATACCTCATTTCAATTAATCGACATGATTTAAAATATGTGACTGAAGGTTACCAACCATATTTACTATTTACCTAAAGGACTCTGCTAATTTATCGATCTGATAGATTGTAGCATCATGTGCTTAATTTTGATGCATCAAAGTAACAAGAAGTCTTCATCAGCTGGCGTTTATATATCTTCTAAAAAATATAGTTCATTATGTGTTCTTTATTGCATTGGTTTGTCGCTATGGGAAGTCAGACCGTTAACCTTTAGTAATCTAGTAAATATCAAGGAT
>JBJMFM010000116.1:0-4223 GCA_045808425.1 Nitrososphaeraceae archaeon
CTGCTCCCATTCTCCTCATCATTCTCTTTCTCATATAGAAGCTAAGCAAAATGAAAACTCCTATTATGGTAACCAATGATATAGGAAACGGCAGCAATAAAGAAATTATTAGACTTATGGCTATAGATATTCCAAACCACATCATTTGGTTCATAATAAATTGTTTATTGTTATTACCGCTCAGATTGCATCATATATAATAGACACCAGATTATTATTAATATAGCTGCCACGTAGTCGATCTATAAACAAATCACTAAATCTTCTATCAACATTTTACATTGCTGTTTTAAGACTTGAACTGGACCTACAAGTTTTTTACTTTGAGCGTAAATGTATACATGTACTGGAAATTGAGTCTCGAAAGAGAAGTCGACCAAATGGTAAATGACATGATACAAAAAGAAGGATGTACAAGATCTTATGCTTTATCTGTACTTCGCAGCAAATTTGAAAGTGAAGAGAGACATCAAGAAGTTGAATATGTGAATGATCTTATCCAGAAAGAAGCTGAAGAGCAACAGTCCGAGTTACCGCCTACAGCAAACACTACAGTAGCAGAAGAAGTGGTTATAACAAATGAACCTGGCGCAACAATAACAACATCAACAAACGAAGCTTCGAAAATAACTCATCAAAAGGAACGGCATGAAACAGTATCTTCAAAATCTATATCCAAGCAGTTAGACAAACAAACCATCCAAATCAATAAAAAAATAACACAAATGCTACAACCTATTCAAAAGCAGTCACAGCTGATAAGGCAGCTTCAATCCCAACTAAAGCAGCTCCAAAAGCAAGTTTCGCAAATCCAAAGAGTAGTAAGCATAAAGAAGAAGAGAAGTTAGTAGCAAGTTAGGTAAGTAATACGAGTGTATTATTTACATTGCATACATGCTTCCCCCGAAATCATGAATTCGGGGACCGATTGGACTCCTACTTCTCTTTCTTATGCCATATCATTTACTAAATGCGATATTTATCTTCCTTGAACTGAATACATCAAAGTTTCCCAAAAATTGTTGAAATAAAAATCTGAAAGATCAGATCAGGGAATTCCCCATTTTTTGCCTACAAAGTTCTTCTGTGTGTGCTGTGGTCAGTCACTAATTCCTGCAATTTTCTTGATTGCTCAACAGCCTTGACTGGAAGATTATTAGCATCTAAAAGTCCAATCTGAGCTAGAAGCGATGCCTGGTCCCAATAAATATGTTCATGAGCTATCTTGTTATCTACAAATTTCATTACTACGACGTGTGGTAGCTCTACATATTTTCCTGTAGGTGCTATTCCTGGGATCAGATAATCAATTTCTCTATCATGAGTAAATTTTAAAATAAGCTCATCTACAACCTGGTCCTTTCCTACTGTACGTGATATACGCTCAACTTTGATATCATCTGGCATCTTGCCAACGAAGTGATTCTTGTAAAAGTTATAGACCTCATCATATCCTCTACCTCCTGTCATCATAGGCACATGATGTACGTATGGTTCTTCAACCATTGTTTTCATAGTTGCATCCACATCATGGTCTTGAAATTCACATTTGATATGTTTATCAAATATCGCTCCTAAACTGTAGCGTTTAGTTTTATTGTGCTTTTCACTCTTCTTATCCGTGTTGTTAATATGTTTTCTATTTACCACGATTGTTCTCCTAACACAACATATTTAATCAAATATCTGTCTTCAAACCTTAAACAATCCAAAGTACTGATTCAGTTGCTTTATTAGTCTGGAATACATCCAAACCTTGATTGAATAGTTGCTCGATTTTAAATCATATTTACTATTATTGTCATTATTATTATTGTAGATTGGTAAATATGTATACTTAGGGTTTTGCTTGATATACTATGTTAAATGGTGTCTGAGTAGCACGCTTAAAATGCTTAAAGCCGCCAGCCTTTACCACTTTTGATATACCTGCTTCTCCTGCTTGTGCTCCTAGAGCAGGTCCGTTTTGACTTTGTGATGCTGGTACACAAATCATCGTTGAAGCAGCATAATTCAGGCGACCGAGAGGGTTTAGGTTGTCTTCAAGTTTGTCATTTGCAAATGGCTCTACTATCATGACTGTACCATCAGATTTTTTGAGTGTTTGAAGTGCATGAGCAGCTGCTCCTTGTGGGTCTTCCATGTCATGTAAGCAATCAAAGAATGCTATTAGGTCATACCCTCCTTCTCCATCTTTTGGAGTCGGAAAATTAGTAGACGATGCAACTTCAAACAGTATTCTATCTTCACCTAGTCCTTCTTCTCTTGCTTTTTTCCTCGCGTATTGTATAGAAGCAGGATGGTTGTCAAATCCATAAAATTTTGTATTAGGATAAGCCTTTGCCATAAGTATTGTAGACGTCCCATATCCACACCCGATATCAGCAACTTTTACACTTCCTCCTTGCTTTAATTTCTGTTCAACTTTACCATTATCAAGAGCAGGAATCCATGAGCTAACAAGGTTGGCAGTATATCCAGGCTTGAAGAATCTTTCTGTTCCTTCAAATAAGTCTTTATCATGTTCTCCCCAGGCAATGCCTTTGCCTGTTTTAAATACTTCTAATATTTTTGGTTCATCTCTAAACATAGACATAAGCACTTGAAATCCACCTGCGACATATGCAGGGCTACCTTCATTAACCAATGCTTGAGCGTGTTCAAAGGGAAGAGTATATTTTTGAGAAGAAGGATCATAAGTCAAATATCCACCTGCAGCTTGATTTGCAAGCCATTCTCTTATGTAGCGTTCAGAAGTTGATGTCAGATAAGCCAGTTCTTGTGACGTAATTGGTTTTCCAAAATCAAACATTGCTTTGTACAATCCAAGCTTATCTCCAATGTATGCTAGAACACAGCTAGCAGCTCCTCCAAAATCAGATAGTATCTTTCCAATAAACTGCTGCAGCTTTTCATTGTCAATTGTTGTTGTTTGCGAACTTTTTGAAGTCGATGAGGATGAACCCATATGTTAGGCTCATAGAATTATGTAATTTATAAATATGACTTCATAAATCTACTTGTCAAGGTATGACAGCTTTTTAGCCCATTGATGGTTGTTTTGCTAAAAAGTTCATGTGACACTCCATTATGATTCTCTTCTCTCTGTAACTTTGTTCTACTGAGAAGAAGCGAATAACCAATTCAATGCACTGCTTCTTTTGTCTTCGCCGAATTGATCATATAGATGACATATAGTGCAAGTGGTAAATTAGCTTAAGGCCTGGAGATCGTAGTCATATGGCCTATGATTCAAAAGCGATCCTTGTCTGTGAAGAAAAAGCTTATAGCTTAGGGTGTTTAGATATATTGTGTTAGTATGGTGAGTAGTACTAAGATAGATAGAACAGAGAAGCTGGGAATTACCTTACCTGTATCGCTGTTGAAGCAAATTGAAAATAAGCGTGGCGATATTCCGCGCAGCACATTCATTCGAAGAGCGCTTGAGAGTTATCTAAAAGCAAGCAAAGGGTGATGTGTCATGTTTGGTTTTATTAAAAAGCTTAAAACTGTTTGCGAAATCCCAGTGCCTTTGAGTGTAAGAGAACGAGCCCCCAAAGTTTTCTCAAATATTGAAGCATTGGATGACGTCAAGGAGATGATGTTGCGGGCTTTGGAGTCCACCGAAAGGGCCCATACATTGTTAACAGGTCCGCCCGCATCTGCTAAGTCATTATTCATGTTACAGATAGAAAAATACATGTCATCCAAGGTTTATTTCGCAGAGGGGGCAGCTACTACACGAGCGGGGATACAAAAATTCATTGCAGAAAATCCGCATAAAGAAATCATCATAATTGACGAAATTGATAAGATGCCAATAAAAGATCAGGAAGGTTTGCTAACTATGATGGAAAGAGGTGAATTCGTAAGTACTAAGGTAAGAAACACAAAAACTGTAAAGGCAAATATTGTAATATTTGCAACATCGAATGGTACGGAAAGGCTAAGTAAACCATTGCTCAGTCGATTCACTGTGTTTGAAATTCCAGAATATACTTACGAAGAATTTGAAGGAAATGCAAATGTCGCCATGCTGTGAATTATGCTACAGGTGTATCAATTTCACCGTTAACAAAGATAGAGGTTTTATGAGAAACATAATACTAAAAAATTTGTCTTTGAAAGATAAAGGTCTGAATGTCGTATTAATCTTATGAATACCTTAATTTATTGTCTTAACGTATTAAAGATAAAAGATTCTGAGGTTTATAGAAATGCAA
>JBJMFM010000117.1:0-6589 GCA_045808425.1 Nitrososphaeraceae archaeon
AATTAGGACAAGGTGTTATCCTTATTGAGAAGGGAGAATACAGATGTAGGACATGTAACAGCATACTAGCTTTTTATCGTAAATTCAATAAGTAATAATAATGATAATAGCACTTTAAATAATCTAATCTATACTACTTTATTGCATTTTTCGATTGCAAAACAGTATTATTTACTTGTTAATAGCATAAAACGACGATTTATCAAGGCGAGATATGACGATAGTTTGGCTATTTATATAAAGAGAACTTAGGTGGCTAATGCTATAGTTTCCCTGATGAAAAAGGCATCATAATCATCGTAGTCTTTGCAGGAACGCTATAACAATAGCCTTTGTCCATGTCTATGAACACAGCCTAGCAATAATAATTTGACAATATCATATTAAACGATTGACTTGCTGATTAGATGGAGATATAGTAATTGATGCTAGATTATTCCACCTATATCTGCATTTGCTGGCTTACTTAGCATAGGAGTTATATCAGGTGGTATAACCTATATTACAACATATTTACAAAAATCAGATAATCTAAAATTGTAGGGCATCAGCAAAAAGAAGAACAAGAAGTAGAAACTGGAAAAAAAGCAACAACAACGACTAATGAAGTTTTCTTAAGAGAGGATTTGATTATGTATCGTCTTTTTGTTCTGTAGATAATGCTTATTACAAAGAATTATTCCATTTGCCTAATGGTTGAAGGAATAATAGGATTTTCTGACATCCTGAGTATAGCACAAACAATTGGATTAGTAGGAACAATGGCATTGACACTGATTTTCTCAAGAAAGCAACTACAGAGTCTGTCGATTCATGATCAAACTAGAGTTCTCAATGACCTAGATGAGAAGGTTCGCAAGATGGCAGAGATTATAATTGAAAAACCAACGATGCAAAAAGTCATATATAAACTTGAAAAGCCATCAGAAGAATTAGCATTTGCGTACTATATCTTGTTTATTAGTTCCCATGCATATTCTATGCGTCAAAAAAATGTGCTCAATGACGAGGAATGGACAGGATGGCTACATTGGATGAAAAATTGCTTTAAGTATGGAACTATAGGTGAACAATGGGAGCAAATCCGATCAGAGGGATGGTTGAATCCTGCTTTTGAGAATTTCGTCAACAGAGAAATAATGGAAGCAAGATCACAACAATCTCCTGCATGAATGCTATATTCTCTATCTCAAATGATTAATCTACTGTAGCAAATATTTTATTGGATGATAGATGACCAAAAATAATATATATTTATCTAAGAATTTTGATATAATGTACAAATATAGTTTCTTACATGTTGCAGTTTCCATCATTGTAATGCTATTCCTTATACAATTTAGTGCTTTGAAAGAATATACGATGGCACAAGAACCATTATCTAACCAATCCCAGATAGTGGTAGCCCAGACCCCTGTAGAAAAAGCTAACCTTGAAAGATTTGATAAACTTGATTTTCAAGCATGGAATAACAGAAATTGGACACTCTTTAGAGAGTTACATGCACCCGATGTATTAGTTGTAGACTTTAATGGCCATACGACAAAAGGTATAGAGCAGCATGTTCAATGGGCAATGGCTGTGATTTCAGCCGCACCAGAAAGCAGAGTACTAGTCCATCCAATCAAAATTGCTGCAGGAAATTGGACAGCAGGGACTGGTACCTTACCAGGGAACTTAACTATGGTTACACTTGCGCACTGGAAGGATGGCAGAATAGCTCAAGAGTACTTGTTCATGCAGAATCCTAGCACAGCGGCTAGAGGTTAGTAAGCTTTGGCCACTTTTACCAGATGTCTTCCATAGGGGGAAGAAGACTGACTTCGCTAGACACACACCATTTGTCCATTCCAGAGGACGTTGATATTGACAAGATCAGTTTGGTAAACCAACTCAGAAAAGACTCTAACTATTATATCACGGAACTCATTGATTCAATAAGAAAGTAGGCCTTCTACATCCAATTGTTGTCAGAGTAAATGGTAATGAACACTTCCAAGCGGTGTGTGGTTGTAGAAGATATACTGCATGCAAAGCATTGAGATGGAAAAAGATCCCGTGCTTTGTAATCGAAGCAAATGAAAGAGAGGCGTTTGAAATCTCACTTATAGAAAATATGCATAGATCCTCTTGAGCCTATAGAAGAGGCGAATGCGTTTAAAAAATATGTGTTGGACCTTGGTTGGGGAGGAATATCCGAACTAGCTTCTAAATTGGGAAGAAGCCATAGTTACATTATTAAACGTATTATGTTACTAGATTTGCCACAAGATATAATTGATTTTATAAATAACCGGCAGTTAACGCCAAGCGCTGCAGAGGAGTTATTTCCAATTAAAGACGAATCCAAACAATCTGAACTTGCAAAATTAATTGTAGATAGGCAACTTAGTTCAAAAGAAGCTCGGGAGGTATTACGGAGCACAAAAAATCAATCCGGTAACTACTATTGCTCTCAAATCCCAGATAGTAATTATGATTATGGCTACGATACCCAACACCACGATGGATATCACGACGAAGTTCGAGCAATAGATAGATCACTTCGCAAATCTATATTAGCATTAAGAATTGCTATGAGCAGAATAGCGGGAATCATAGACGAATATGAGGACAACTGGTTTGTATACGAATGCTTAATGGAAGAAAAGAATGTTCTACATAGGCAAATTGATATACTCTTCAAAAAGAAAAAGAAGCTCATTAAAATGATGCATAAAAGAAAGCTATTCTAAGAAGTTGTTCTGTGATATGAATTTTCTAGATGGAGTAACTAGATAACGATGGCAAGTTGATGTATATCATATGCAGCAGTATACGAGTGGTTTGGAGTAGCTAAAAACTGCAGAAATTGTTCCCTCATCTTCTCCCTCTTTGGGATAAACTCTTACCATTATCCTTCAGCTAGTTTCTCTATTGGTTCTCCACTAGGTAACGGTGCATCTCTATCTACCTTGTATTTCATCAGTTCATTAATATCCATATTCAAAATGACATTTCTGCCTACTTCTTTTATTCTTGATTTAGGCACATCAAATCTATAACCAAAACTCCCAAATATCACCATCTTATCATCTGTTTCTTTCATAATGTGACCTACATGGTCTTCATTTAGGACCCTAACTCCTTTGTTAAATAATCCTTTTGGATATTTTCTTTCATAAGTAGCTAAATCTAGATTTTCGCCTTGAGTCCAATGTTGTACTGGTGTAGTCGTAGGTAATGGATCATCATGTTTTACCTTGTATTTACTTGAAATATCATCTAGTTTTAGTCCGATTAGTACATTTCTTCCAGTAGTTTGGATCTCTGATTTTGGAATGTCATATCTGTCGTTTTTTTCGCCAAATACCACTATCTTGTCAGCTGTTTCTCTTACTATGTGTCCAATATATGGAGAGTTTAATGCCATTACTCCTCTATTGAAGTACTTTCCTGAGGTCAAGGTCTTCTTCTTGGTATTTTCAATAATCTACTACTTATGTTTGATCCTCGTGGATTTCCTGTTACGATTAACGTTGAACCCGATAACAGAGGGAAGCAGAAGTAGCACTAGTAGTAATACGAATTTGAATACGGTTTATAATTAAGAAAGAGTTTGAATCATAAGCAGCACTTAAGGAACCCGTTATATATCTGGCAATTGTTTTTTATTTGTGACTGAAGCAACAACGGTAGATTTTTCTTCCAAATTGCAGAAATTTGACCTTATAGTTATAGGGAGTGGTTCTGGATTAGATGTTGCTAATGCAGCATACCAGCATGGACTTAGGGTTGCAGTTATTGAAAAGGGAAGAATGGGCGGAACTTGTCTCAATCGAGGATGTATACCATCAAAGCTACTCATACATAGCGCTGATGTAGCTGAAACAATCAAGAGTGCACATGTTTTTGGACTGAAGGTTGAAGGATTTTCTGTTGATTTTCATTCAATTGTTGAACAAGTTAATGGTATAATAGATTTGCAATCCGAGAAAATAAGAAAATCATTTGAAGGTAAAGAAAATCCCAAACTCTTTGCAAACGAGTGCAAATTTGTTGGAGAAAAAATAATCTCCATAGAAGGAGATGGTAGTGGTCATCATAACAGCAATGATAACGGAAATGATGAAAAAACAATAATGATAACTGCAGATAAAATATTGCTAGCTACTGGTACCAGGCCGAGAACTCCAGAAATTAATGGTCTTAAAGAAAGTGGCTATATCACAAGTGATGAAGCTCTGCGTCTTAGCAAACAACCTAAGATTCTTACCATTATAGGTGGAGGATACATAGCTTGTGAACTAGCTCACTTCTTTGGTGCTCTTGGAACAAAGATCAATATTATACAAACAAGAGAGGTACTTATCCCAGATGAAGATGAGGAGATTTCAAAGAAATTCACAGAAATATTTTCAAAAAAATATAATGTTTACTTAGGCTATGATACGACGTTTGTTTCAAAAGAAAACAACAATAACAATAATTCAAGTAAATTCAATGTAATTGCAAAAAACGCCTCTGGAAAACAAATACAGCTTGATTCAGATGAGCTTCTCATTGCAGCAGGAAGAATTCCAAATTCAGATAGGCTAGATCTTGAAAAAACTGGTGTAAAGATAAACAAAAAGGGTTATATCATAACAGATAGATACCTTGAAACTAACGTTAAAGGAATATTTGCATTAGGAGATGCAATCGGACGATACTTATTCAAGCATAGTGCAAATTATGAAGCTCAGTATGCTTTCTATAACATATTACATCCGGATCGTATGATTCCAATCAGCTATTATGCAATGCCACATGCTATTTTTAGCTCACCGCAGGTTGCAGGAGTAGGATTCACTGAACAAGAGTTGGCAAAAAAGCAACAAGAAAATAATAAGCAGAATGATAATATGAATAATACCAAAAACGTAATAGATTATCGAAAATCAGTTTATCATTATATAGATACAGCAATGGGCTTAGCAATTAAGGACCATGATGGCTTTGTAAAATTTCTTACTGGTAAAAAAGACGGGAAAATACTTGGATGCCACATTATCGGGAGTCAAGCATCAATACTTATCCATGAGGTTTTAGCAGCTATGAGAGGCTATACTGATGATAACGGTGACGGTACAATTGAGAATATTACAAAAAGTATCCATATTCATCCGGCTCTTTCTGAAGTTGTTGCAAGAGCAGCAGCAGTTGCCACTAGTGTTAGTTGATTCTAGTTTAATCAGGATAATAATAATAAAATGGCTGAACCATGATGAAACCGAATTACACTTGTGATGTTTTAATTATAGGTGGCGGCTCTGCTGGTCTTCGAGCTGCAATTGAAGCTCATGATGCTGGTGCTAATGTTCTCATAATTAGTACAAGTAAAAAAGGAGACCCTCATACAACACTTGCAAGAGGCGGTATCAATGCAGCTCTTGGCACTATGGATCCAGAGGATAATTGGGTGATACATGCAGCTGATACTCTAAGAGAAGGTGAATTCCTTGCTGACTATGAAAGAGTTGAGATACTTTGCAAAAATGCACCAGATGCCATAAATGAATTGGTAGGTTGGAGTGCTAGATTTCATAGAGAAAAAGATGGTAGGTTAACACAGCGGTTTTTTGGAGCTCACACCTATAGAAGGACTGTATTTTACGAAGATTGGACTGGCCAGGAAATAATTCGTGTTTTAATGGAGCAAGTAAATCAGAGGAAAATCAAAATGATAGACAACGTTTACATCATAGAATTATTGTTGGAAACAGATGGTAATGATGATGCAAATAGAGAAAGATCAGCAGCACAGCCTGAAGAGCAAGTGACTAATGAACAAGAAGTAAAAGGACGAGAAGAAATCAAAGGAGCATTTGGAGTAGACATCGAAAAAAAAGAATTTGTTAGGTTTGAATGCAAGTCTTTAATCTTAGCGGCTGGTGGATATACTCGAGTTTATGCAGTAAGTAGTTCTCGAATTAATGAAAACTATGGAGAAGGCATAGCTCTAGCGTATGAAGCAGGTGTAGATTTAGTAGATATGGAAATGGTGCAGTTCCATCCTACTGGAATGGTCTGGCCAGAGAAAGCAGTGGGTACTCTAGCCACAGAAGCAATACGTGGTGAAGGTGGTATTCTGTTAAATTCAAAAGGTGAAAGGTTTATGAAAAATTACGATCCTGAGAGAATGGAGCTAGGACCACGTGATGTAGTGGCTCGTGCTAACTATAATGAAATAATCTCTGGAAGAGGTACAGAACATGGTGGAGTTTGGTTAGATGTTACCCATCTACGAGAGGAAGTAATTCAAGAAAGGCTTCCCACTATGTATGAACAATTCCAAAAACTTGACGGAATTGATATATCAAAAGAGAAAATGGAAGTTGGACCTACTGCACATTATTCTATGGGTGGAGTAGTGGTAGATATAAACTGTAGAACAAAGGTTAAGGGTTTATTTGCTGTTGGGGAAGTTATAAGTCAGATTCATGGTGCTAATCGTTTAGGTGGAAATAGCTTGCTAGATACAGTAGTTTTTGGAAAAATTGCTGGTGATGAAGCAGCAAGTTTTGCAAAGCAAGGAGCAACAGGAAATACAAAGAAAACTAAAGAGGTA
>JBJMFM010000118.1:0-6663 GCA_045808425.1 Nitrososphaeraceae archaeon
GATGGTAAAGGAGCTACATTTTCATTTAGTTTGCCAACTACAAACAAGTAGTAGATTTGAATAGCAGAACTATTCTTTGCAAGAACTTTAAGACTTGCTGCATCTAAGTTAGGTCAAATAGAATCCAAAAAAGCTTTGGATACCTTGCTAGAATGCATTGATTCAGAAGTAATTCAAAAAAGACCTAACGGAGAGGGATATGCAGTAATACGATGGATCGTCATTGCCGTAGGTGGATATGTTGGAAAACTTGACGGATATAGAAACGCGGACATTTATAATAGACTTGAACATATAGTTCGTAATGAGTCTTACCCATCATCTCCTCCAGTTAAGCCAAACTCAAAGCAAGATGCAATGAATAATGCAATAACAGCAGGACTGCAATTAGCAAATCAATCTTCTTAAATGTGGCAGCAAAAGCGCAATCAATCTGATGAACAACTAGAACAATCTATAACCGCTAATGGACTAAATAGTCACAGCAATAACAAATTTGAGAATCATTCACCAAGTGTCTTAGCTGAATTACCATTTTGATCAGAGGTTGTATAAAATGAGCCACATGCTTTCTCATGACCGGTAAGGCAATATTATTGATAAGAAGAGAGTTTTAACTAACCTACTTTGGCGCTTCTGGCGGTTCAATCTCCCGTACGCTAAGGTTCTTGAAATCCACATCTGTTGCATTATCCCATCTAAATGTAGCAATTGGACCTCCCCATGTAATTAGCTGATCTGGTGTTCCTCCACAATATCCACCTTGATAACCCCATCCACCTGAATCAATAAAATCATTTATCTTTATCCACTTTCCATCTGCATTTGGATCAAACCAACTTTGAAGCCTTACTGCTATTTTTCCGTTTTGCTGTTGGAAATTATATGCTATATATTTTAAGCCTACCCATTTACCTTGTATAGAGCTATTTGTTACTGTTCTTGGAGATGTAAATGAGTATCCTCCACTAAACCATTGTTCTTTATTGAAGCGTGTTTGTCCAGAAATATAGTACATTACATCTGACTTGTATGCTGTACCTTCACAAGGTGCTGAATTAGTATGACGTCCACCACGATTATACCAATTGAATTGATCATCTGAAGGAGAAGAGATTAATTTTACATATCCAGTCATTTCCACATTCTTCCAGTCATTAGGTGATTGCATATACTCTTTTGCAGCCAACTCTTTTTAGTTGAATGTAGTAATTTTGTCTTGATGATAGCCAGTCGAAGGATAGACTTCCATCCTTACTGCTGTTTTTGTGATTTTGTAAGAACATCAGGGTTCTTTGTTATTGTAGCTTGTGGGTCAAACCTTGGATCATTAGTTGAGTCTTGCATGTTCATAAACCACTCTTCTCCACCAGATTTGGTCGGATATATTTCTCTTATTCCAAATTTGTCTACACCAGAAGCAATAGCAGTAACAGGTTGATGCAAAATCTGATTATTGTAATAATAGAACATAATACTAATAATAATAATGGACATCAAAGAAACTATGATTGCAACAGTAGTAACTAATATAATCCCCTGTCTTCTTTTCGCGAAGTTACCACCCAAATCAACCTTATAAGCAAGCTTATTGAAATGACATTTTAATGTTAAAGTTCTTCATGTTGAAATCGTGAACTTTAATTTGTAAGAATTCATGATAAGACTAGCCCAACTAGATGAGCTTTCATTTCATGCTGTTTAGTTGAACCGTTTGTTAAAGTGGCTCGCTTTATCATCTTGCGTTAATTTAGAGTAGTAGACCCGGCCTTGAATTGACTTTATAATATTTTAGCTTATCAGTTTTATATCAAAATTGTGAGAGATCTGACAAATTTAGGTAAATAACGACTGAGTCATTTAGAACTTATTCCTATGTTAAAGCTGTCAATTATCACTAATAGTCTTTTAATGGTCACTTGCTTGAAAATATGAGTACCCAGTGGTTTTATCACTTTTATCTATCTTTTCTCCATTAGAGCAAAGGATATTAATATTAAAAATAGTTACTGAAATAACAATTGGTCATAATAATATATATATACCTGTAGAGATTGTGGAGTAAAATCGTTTGACAATACTTGTAATAGATAATCTTTCACCATTTACCCAGGATATATTAGATTGTCTAAACAAACTGGGATCAATATATGTCTGTAAAAGATTTTCTGAAGTAAATAATACTGGTGACAACATTGAAAATAATCATTATGATAAAGCGATATTATCTGGCAGGCCAAAGAATTGCAGGGAGATCAATATTGTAAATTCAAAAATCATAAAATATTATTTTGAAAATGATATTCCCATATTGGGAATATGTTATGGTGCAGAAATAATGGCTTTAACACTTGGGGGATCAATCTCTAGGATGAATTGTAACATTCAAGGTACAATACCTGTGACTGTATCAGAACCAAATAGATTGATACATGATCGAAAATCAGTTACTGCGTATGAAAGTCACAGATATTGTGTTTCAAGGTTGCCTGAAGGCTTTGGCTCGGTTGCAAGTTCTCGATACTGTAAACACGAAATTTTTTCCCATAGAAAAAAGAAAATCTTCGGCGTACAATTTCATCCTGAAAAAAGTGGTGAGGATGGCATTATATTGTTATCAAACTTCCTAAAACTCTGATATATTCATTAGAGTATTAAAATAAGAATGATTTTTATTTCGATTGGATTCTATACATCTTCTTGCACTCTGAATCAGAACATTCCATTACCTTGCCATTACTTAGTGAGAAGGATGAAAGCATTATCCTGCCTCTAGTAATTAACGTGGTTACAAGGTATTGGGGCGAAGAGATCCCATTAGATGATGAAGGTGCAGCAAAGAATTATTCTGGCATTAAGGGTCCCATAATGATAGAGGGAATAGACCTCGCTGAAAAACATGGATTTGTTTCATACATTTATGAAGGTTCTATAAGGGATCTCAAGAAAAGAGTAGACCAAGGCATTCCACCAATAGTTATAGTTCCGGGTATTCACGAAACCATACAACATGCAACTATTGTTTGCGGATATAATCCAGAGGAACGTAGACTTCTCACCTATGTTCCAAAACCTGATACAGTAGGTGCAATTCCTGAAGTAAAGTTTGAGCAGGATTGGAAACAAGATGGCATGATTACACTAGTGCTGATTCCAAAAGATATGGAATATCTTTTCAAAAATGAGAATCTCAAATTTAAAGACTCAAACAGAATCTGCTTTGAAGCAGAAAGATTGCGCCATCAAGGGAATATTTATGGTGCTATAGAAAAATTGAGGAAAGCTGTTGAAATTGACAGTGAAAATTCTCAGGCATGGTGTTTACTAGGGGGTATATATAATGAACTTAATTCTGAGGAGGCAGTAATCTGTTATCAAAAAATAGTCAAGATTAATCCAAATTATTATCTTGCTTATCGTGGTCTTGGAAATTATTATTTAAAAAAGAAGGATTACACTCTTGCTGAATTGTATTATACGAGATCAATTGAGATCAACCCTTATAGATTTGGACCAATATATAAAAATCGAGCAGTTGCAAGATTGCAACTTAACAATAACTCTGGAGCCAAAGAAGATCTGATAAAGTATCTTGAACAAACACCCAATGCGGGAGACCGAACAAATGTAGAAGATGCACTAGAGCAGCTTTAAAAAGCTAATTAACCTTAAATTATATTCTTCTATATGTGATACATATATTCCCTATTTTTATCTCTATTGTAAGAGGTAAGACAAGTTAAATACCATTGAGGTCTTAAAATCTATTATTAATAGTAGTAAGGTAGCACAGTGGGAGAAAAATAGAAAGACGTGTTTTTCTGAGTAACTATGATATTATGAAAACACCAGAAATGATTAATAGAAATTTGAATACGGATCATTTGAAGGATATATTAATAGTCTTTCCATCATCTTTCTCAGTAAACAAGAAAGACGAACTAAAAGCTATCATAAATAAAAAACTTCAATTAAGCCATGTTAAGGTTAGTAAAATCGTCAATGAGGAAGCATGTATTGTATTTGAGGCTACAGATGTTGTGGAAGCGGCAGCAATCACATCAGAAATGTTCGGTATAGACAAAGTTGCTATAGCAAAACGCATCGAAAATCGATTCAATGATGTTGTAAATGCAATTGTTAATACTGGAAAGCAAATAATATTGCCAGGAGAAAAATTTTTTGTTAAGGTTTATACAAGTAATAGTGCGAAAAAAATAAGCTATGTTGGAAGAGATATAGAGTTTGCTTCTGTAGGCAATCTCATAACAGAGCTGTTGCCTAAAACAGTGACACCAGCGAAAAACGAAAGTGAGGCTGATAAAATAATTCTAGCATATGTTGGCAAGGATTCAGCATATGTATGTATTCAAATAGACAAAGCCCTTGGAGGTTTACCATTTGGTTATCAAAATGAGAAAGTAATATGCAGTATACATAATATTCTATCTTTTATATCTTGTATGTTAGCTGTGAAATGCGGTTTTATACCTGAGCTTTTTATTTTGTATACAAATGAATATGATCTTAAAGAAAATGCAAAGTTATTTGGTCATATGGCAGACAAGATGGACATTAAAAAATATACAATTCGATTATTGCATATCGATATTCCTGACAGATATGATACTCATATAAAATTCATGTTGCAAGAGAGTATATCTGCTAGGATCTTAACTCTTTTACCCGGAAAGCGAATAGTTGTACCATTAAGTGCAGCAATTCATCCTCCGTGGTTCGTGGAAGCAGTTATGAAGAAAATCATACATGCAGGCAAGACATCTTGGATGCCCCTAATGCTTTTAACTACTGGCATATATCATGAAGCAATAAGCATGGGATTGAAAGACAAAATAATATTAATCGATCTATTAATCAATAATATGACTTTTACAAAACTTGAATATAAAAAATATGAAAGTCTGATAGATACTTTATCTAAAGTTGCAATCAAGAACATGAAAACTATTTCATTAAATGTAGGACCGAATTATCTCCACGACATTATCGATTCCATTTAGTTTTTCAGTTAATTTCATTAATTCGTTTGCTTTTTTTTGATATTTGGAATCATCTAGTATTTGGTGAATTGCAGCAGCAACTTGATTTGCATTCAATTGTTTTGATTTTAGCATAAGGCCTAGACCAATTTTGACAATCTTTTCAGAATTGCCTAATTGTTCACCATGATTTTCTATAGGTATCGTGATAATGGGTTTGCCGAACCGAATAGCCTGTGATATTGCTACGTGTCCACCACGCAATACTACCAAATCACTCATTGCAAAGATTTCATCCCGCACAGGACACCATTCATAGTACCATCCTAACCCTGAGAGTTTTTTAGGTTCAGGATTTCCTTTTGGTCTTCCTTCAGAGATTATATATTGGATGTTATTACGAAGTTGTTTACAAGCGTTTATTGCAGTTCGAATGACTGGCATGCGGGTTTCTAACGGTCCACTAACATGAATAAATACAATTGGCTTAGATCTGTCTAAACCAAGTTGATTCGCTAATTTGCTGATCCGTTCTTGTGTCACAGATGATTTTGGTGTAGTGAAACCAACATAATTCAATTTTCCTACTACAGAGCTCGTATTCCATACATTATGGGATGCTATCGTATATGGTGGAGGTAGATCGGGTACTAGAATTTTGTCTGCTAGTGTCCACATGACGCCAAGAATTTCACCAGCTATCTTTTCAAATAGCCGAGCTATCCAGAATTCTCGAAGCCGTGGAGAGAGTAAAAGTTTTACTTGATTTAAAATTACTATAGATGGTATTCCCAAAAATTTAGCTGCTATAAGCGATGATAGCCTTGAATCTGAAATTATGATATCTGGGTTATATTCTATCATATTATAAGCCTCTTTATTAATCTGCCTTAGAAAGTTAGTAAACCATTTGGGAATATTTGAAATACTGTACTTTATTGAAAATTCACCTTCAATATTCCACGAGAACTCAACAGGAGGAACTATTACACAATCATAGCCTTGCATGGTGATATACATTTCTGCTTCTCCAAAGGAAGAAAACCTGGTAAATACCCCTGAGCTCTGAAGTATATTTGCAATCATGACTAGTCTGCTTGCATGACCAAGACCAACTCCATAAGGTGTAAGATAAGCTTTTGCCAAGTTATGAAGTTGTAAAAAAAGGCTTGCTATATAATGCTAAGGACTTACGAGCTTCTATCTTATATAGACTTTAAGAATAATATTACAATATAATAATTGTGAATGCATTAAGAACTAGGAATACAAATTGTGAGGGCATTATTAGCCCGATAGATAAAAAAACTTTATTTATCCTCTCGCTAAGTACATGTTCAGTTTAGGCTTAATTTGAAAACTGACACTTGCAAGGCAATTGTGGTTAACGCTCAATAAAGATTGACTCAGCATGGACCGACAATGATTGTTCATATACTTATCATAATATTATTTAGATGAAAAATTTAAAAACTTCAAAAACAAATGGGGTACCAATACTCAAGCAAAACTATTTACAATGAAATACTATAGATTTAGCAGGCGAAGAAAAAATTACCTATTTGGTCTTTCAGGTTACTACAAATCAAAGAAAAAATCAGATTATATGATAAACATAGACAGATCAAAAATGTTAGATTTACGCTTCTTTGAGAATCTGGTT
>JBJMFM010000119.1:0-13032 GCA_045808425.1 Nitrososphaeraceae archaeon
TGAAGAACATGCTGAACGTGCATATACAGATGAAGGAGAATTTGAAAAGCTATAGATATCTAGCTAGGATTGCACACAAAAAATTTCCCTCTTTATTAAGGATCATAGTAGAGTAATGTTGAGATCAATGATGTGCCAAACATATATCATTTAATAAATCTGCGATCAACTAATCAACAATAACATTTACAAGATACATTCAGCAGATCAACAATAGCATTAAGAATTGTTCTTTTTTAATATATCAATGTTTAAGGATTTATACTTCGGTGATATTCCTTCTCCACGTGACCCAAGAAGAGCTAAAGCCTAAAATGAGTTGTTGGATTAGTCGAAAACTTTAGAAGGTGGCTCCAACAAGGAGGCAAATCAGATTATCTAGATATTACAGATAAAATTCTCAAAATTATTGTTAAAATCAAGGAATAGATATATGGATATAAACCCAAGCAGACATAGAACAGCTATTAGATACAACGGAAAGGCTTGAAAATAGCGACAAAGAGATTCTGTTGGATTTCTGTAAGGACAAATCTTCAACGTTGCTAACAAGTGTTGGTTATCATTTGATTTCCAACGGCAAAAAATTACTTTCAAATGAGATTAAAAGATTTATAAAAATAACATTTACGGATAGAGAACTAAACCTTGATTATCTTCAACTATTGATAAGGTTCGTTGAACGTTATAGACCATTGGATATATATTTTCAACAAATTACGATATCTGTATAGAGACTTTTTGTGATCGGAATGAAAAGAAGTTTGTTGATGGGTTTATCCCAGTTGGTCTTTAAGTGAGTTTTCAAGAAAAATAGATGTTGATGTAAGGCTCTACAAACTTCATGGATCAATACGATGGTACAGGACTGAAGAAGGAGATTACGAGAGTAGTAAAGTGACTTATTCCGATATATTGACACTAAACAAGAGGTAGTGCCAATTATTATGCTTCTAGGAAGAAAGCTGGAATACAGAGCCCATTTTTGATATGCTAGGGGAATTTAAAAAGCAGCTAAATCATGCTAGATATGTTTTCGTTATAGGTTATTCATTCAAAGATGATCATCTGGCAAAAGTCTTTAAGTATGCTGCAAAAAGGAATCCAAAGCTAATCGTATTTCTCAGAAAAAAGATGACAATTTAAAACTTAAGAAGGAAACAATACCAGTTCAACTAAAAGCAGCAGATAAAGATAGAGCTGCTAGATCATGGATAGAATCAATAACTATCGATAACGTAATGAAAAAGAAATAAGAGCATATCTTTAATTAAAGCTATTCTTTATTCGTTATCGGCATAGAATAATGAGGAACATGGATCATATATATACCGATAAATCCTGCAACCCCTCCAAAAATGGCAAGGAATATGTTTTCAGGTAAGTGACTGTTGATTCCAAGTTCTTTTAACACCAATTGGATTAAGACTGTCATAAGTATACTGGAAGATCCTATTGTCGATGTAAGAGATGCACCTATCTTACTTAAGCCAGTTGAATAAGACAAGGAGCCAATAAATGGAAGTAGTGAGAACAACAAAAAGATAATAATACTGAATATTAATGGTTGTCTCAACAAGGATATTTCCTTAGATGGTAACATTTCATGATCAGCCCCATATGATAATTCAACAATCATAAAACCAACAAGAATTAAACCGGAAGCAAGCATAGACGCTCCTGCCACTTCTATAGATGAATACTTTAAAGTGAGTTTAGTTAGAAAGAGTACACCGCCTGCAAAGCCAAAAGCAGAAAGAATTGCTTCTACATCTCCATAGCTAATTTTTATTACAGACAAGGATGACGCTCCTTCTGTTGATCGCGACGCTGGTGTTCTGCTTGTCTCTATATTATCAGGAACACCAAAATTGGTATCGCTTGCTATAGCCATGCAAAATCCGAGTAGGGCTATACTAATACCAATAAAATGAAACCTCTTCAGTCTCTCATTTAGGAATATTCGAGCTAAAAGCACTATGATAACTATCTCAAGTGGTCCAGCTATGAGAACCTCTTTTGATGCTCCTATTCGGTTAATAGAATCATACCATGTAAATATTCCAAATGACAAAGATAAAGATGCCAGGATCAGATTTTTCCACGACTTAGTGAAAAGAATTGATATTTTTCTATTCCTTTTAAGCACAAAGGCCGCGATCAGCAACAGCATTATCCCAGCTAAAGTGATACTTATGGCTGAAAGCATGATTGGAGAAATTTGGGCAAATGAAGAAGTTGTTAAATATTCAATTATAATCGATTCTATGGATATTGTGATCGCATATACAAAAACTACCCACGATTTACGAATTAACAATGTCAAAAAAATAACAGAATAAGATTACAACTGAAGATGTAATATATGTTCTCCATGTAATGAGAGAAAAAGTACCTTAGTAGCTAAATGTACCTAACTATCAATTCCTTACTCTGGCTAAGTATGTATGCTATGTATTAGAATTCATCTTTGTGAAGAATGATGAATTTTCTCTGAATATGCGTATATTCTCTCGGAATATTATTTTTTCCAATTTTTCTTGCTTTTTCATCCTAATATGTTATCTGCTATTTTTGTCCCTTGTCAATACTGAAATTGATTCTGGTGATGAGGTTCTCGTATGATTTTTTTATTGAATACCATCTTCACTTAAGCAATATCATATGCAATCATATTCTTTATGACGCTATCTGGTTAAGCCGAAGTTTCAGCTTACTTTATTTTTAGCAATTCATTTCTTGCCTTATGATAACTATCTGCAACAAGTTAAAATGTGTAAAAACCAATACCCCTTGAACAAGCAATATGCGGTAGACAAATACATCTTAATTTTCTTTGCTAAACCGGTTATTAATGCAACATCAATATGGTATTGCTAAAAGATGGATACTTACGCCTTAAATATCTCGTGTGTTATATACACATATAGATACATGAGAAAAAGATCATTCACAGATAGTGTTTCTTAGTCACTTAAATTTGATGAGGTGATTTAAGCTAATATATAATATTATATTACTAATGTTTATGTTCTCCTGGTTCATGCGAAGCACCCCATCCTCCAACGCTACCGGTATATTCGCCTGTAACCTCCAAAACCTCTTCAGATTTAGCTATTTCCATAAGTGCTTCCAAAGATAACCTTTGGTTGGTTACATAATGAGTTCCATGGTCATATATAGCAGGCAACATGCCTGTTTTTTCAAATATGTGATTTTTCATTGCATCAGAGTTTGTTCCTTCCTTTGTGAATATTTCAACCATGTAAAATGGTGCACGTTCAGATTTTTCTTCCTCACGTACTAGCAAGTCATGAATGAGTATAGGATCTACTTTAGGTAGATATGATTGATATAAGGTCTGCAGTCCATGAAATACATTCCTTAATTCTTTTAAGCTATCTGTAGACATATTATAATTATACATTATATGATGTCACTTTATCCGTTTAAGTGATACTCTCCCAAAGAGAGGTATAATCCTCTATTTCCTAAACTGTAAATCGCTTGTTTTCGTAATGTGAGAATCTCATGCGTTTACTTACATATTTTTTCCGCAATTCTTCCTATTGAACTAGGAAAGAAAAGTTGCTATATCTATTCATATATTTATCTGAATGTCGAGGAAGTTTTAGTAGATTGAAGAGTGCATATTTTCTAATGCATTATAGATGAGAGTTTTTAAACCGTGTTATCTTATGTTATATTGATTTTTGAAGAAAACTAGAGTAAGTTCTATTCTTAAATGGGCGGGGGGAAAAAGGAGAATTGCTCATTTTTTAAGCAGATTCTCTCCTAAAGTCATTGATCAATACTTTGAACCGTTTCTTGGGAGCGGCGCTCTATTCCTTTATCTTGCTCAAACAAAGCCACGATTCAAAGCAATATTGTCCGATTCGAATAACGACCTGATAAACGTCTACAAATGTGTTAGAGATAACGTTGGTGACTTGATTGATGTTCTAGAGATACACCAATCTAATTATTACAGACGCCCTGATGAGTATTACTACTATATACGAGACATCTACTCACCTGCAAATGACATTGAGAATGCATGTCGATTACTTTTTCTAAATAAGACATGCTACAATGGCCTCTATAGAGTCAATAAGTCAGGGTCATTTAATGTTCCACATGGAACTTATAAGAATCCTGTAATTTGTAATCGCAAAAAACTGCAGGCTTTTTCGGAAATCTTGGAAAGAACTGATGCAGAGATAATTTGTGATTACTACCAGCATGTAACTCTGAGGTGCAGACGTGGCGACTTTATCTATCTTGATCCACCATATTATCCTGTTAGCAAGAGTTGTTATTTTAAGGATTATACTAAAGATGAATTTGGCTACACAGAGCAGATAATGTTGGCAAAAGAGTTTAAGAGATTAAGCAGTATAGGATGCGCGGCATTATTATCAAATTCAAATTCTCCATTCATAACAGATTTATACAAAGGATTCAATATAATGACTTTATCTACAATAAGGCCAATTAACTGCAATGCCTCAAATCGTCTAGGACATCAAGAGCTTTTAATTACAAGTAAAAAGTTGCTGACTGAAAAGAAAATCGTTCCAAACTATCAACAAAAGGTGCCGGTAGATGTAATCAGTATTTGAACAGATCCGATCCCTTGTTTTTTTGGTTTACTTTTTAAGTAATGTTTATGTTCTCCTAAAATGGGCACCCAAGAATAGTAGCTATAAACTATTGTTCCCATATCATCTACAAAATAACTTTGTGTTCTCTTTGTCTTGTATCCATTTCCATCAATACTATTTGCTGAAGGTTTATAGACCTAGTAAAAATCTGAGCGAGATCCATATATATCTAGGGTATTCTAAATAGTGTTATCGATTCATAACTATAACACTTTGTCTTGTTTCATTTCTATGTGTTTGAACTTCATTATACCGATCATTATTTTTTGCAATTGTTATATATTTTAGTTAGTTAGATGGTTGATATGCCATATAATGCAGGATATATGATATTATTGAACCATCTAAGTTTGTGCGTCTATGCAAGAATTGCATTAATGAATTAAGCGAGTATTGGATAATGAACTACGACGGTTAATAGCAACGAAGGCAAAACGCAGAGTGCTTACTAAGTCAACAGTTTCTAAAGTGTTCACGCGTTAGCTATGAGTATTATCATTTATTCTCCAATTATTTGTATTGTTATTCTACGTTCCCTCGACCTCGTGTCTAACTCAAAGAATACTATTTGTTGCCAAGTGCCAAGTATTAAATTTCCATCTTTGAATGGAATAGTTAAGCCGGGCCCGATTAAAGACGCTCGAACATGTGAATGTCCATTTTCATCATGCCAGGTTTTGTCATGTTCATATTCTATATTCTGTGGTATTATTCTGTTCAACATCTTGGGAAAGTCATTTCTGAGACCCGGTTCATATTCAATAGTAGTTATAGCTCCGGTGGATCCAGAAACAAAAACTGTAACAATTCCATCGTTAAGCTTACTTTCCTGTATGGCTTTTAAGGTTTGATCTGTTATATCGACCATATCATTTTCCCCTTTAGAATTAATTTTAATCGCCTTTGTAATTACAGTCATTCTAATTCAACAATTATCTACTAAATCCAATTTAATATCTATATCATGTGGTCTAAATGCCATTTGGAGTTTAGCACATGATCGGCAAAAGGATCCAGCTAATACATAGTTCTGATTCTTACACTTCTTAGGGCGAGTTCGTTATAATTATATAAAAATCTACACTCCATGCTAGCGCTATTTATAGTTACTATCTGTTCTCCATATCTGAAATTATGATGCGCTTATGATTACCATATCATTATCATTATTCGTCATATACGGTCTTTCGTTACGTTATTGAGAATTAAATCCTGTACTTGGCCTTGAACCCATTCTAAAGCCTGTATTTTAACATATACACTCTAAATGAGTATTTGATTTCCGCATGGCGATTCTAAGCTCGTTTATTTTAAGCTCGAGTACATACCGAAGTATCTCAAAGTCAAGAACCTCTTTAATATCAGTAATATGAGCACTCATTGAGACTAACAGTTGGGAAATAACCTAAATATTGTGAATATAATACGTTGAAAGACTATACGGAGTGACTGTGTATCTAACTTGCTTGTTTTTTATGTCTTGAATGTTCGGTTGTTGAGCTAATGAAGGTTGTTAGTAGTAATGTTAGCAGGTTGAGTAGTAGTTATGTTACTAGGTTGAGTAGCAGTGGCAAACGCTGATTGTACTCTGATTGTTGTAGTAGGGGGTGTTATAGATAACACTAGTGCTACAACGCTTGCCAGAAGTGTAAATTGTATACGACTATTCAAATATCTTGGAGTGGGAAATTTAATATATAAACTTTGGAGAGCATAACAGATTAAATAAACACGGCAAGTTTGGGGAATCTCTTAAAGATATTATTAACAGACTTATGGATGTCGTACTATGAGTAACAATAGTGGTAATAACGACAATGACAACCCCCTATGATGCTCGAGGCCATAAGGGGCATTCTCTGCCTACATATACACAGACAGAGAGATGGACACAATTAGTCTCATTTTTTCAAATATTTTTAATAGAATATTTATTTTATTATTCTGATTATTGCTAGTATTCGAATCATTTTTTGCTTGCAATCTATCATTATATTTCTTCATATAAGATCTCGCTTCTTGTTCTGTCTCAAGAACTGCTTATCCTCTAAAATAATCTTCAGAATCATATAACGATACAGGTTGCCAATTCTCAGCGTAGCGCTTACCATTTCGTTTCTGTTTTAGAACAAAATACATGATAGCGGTCCTTTATCCATTGTATGAATGTTAGGAAAATAAAAAGTTTTGTCTATGTTGACTGGCTGACTTATTGATTGTTTTGTCCACGAGCATCTTGCTAGTAAAATCATACACCTTAACAATATGAACAGAATTTGATTAGATTGTATCATATATAGTTAGTATACATAGATTAAAAGAAGGAAAGAAAGAAAGAAAATTCGAAGATCACAATATAGATAGATGGTGTAGAGACAGGTCCACAAAAAAGTCTATTCTTTGTTTCTAGTATCATTACCTTGACGATTAAATAATAATTCGCCCAGATTCCATTTTAAATGAATTATAGTTCTTTTAACATACTGGCTTCTTTTTGCATTATACTCTGATGTTAATAGCTTATTGTCATCGTTATCAATATTGTTATTTATCACTTCGATCTTTTCCATTCTATTAATAAATGTAGATCCATCCGTTGTCATCTGTAGTTCGTAGCTAACTATGTGATCTTTATTTCTATGTGAAAGACATAGATTGGGAAATAATTCTTTATACCTGCGATATTTATTTTTATAGGTGGCTTTCTCCAAGTTCTTCAAAACCTCATAACTTGCATCAAAGAAAGGAATAGCATTCTTCAAAAATCCCTTCACCTCTGATAACTCATTTTGTTGTATTCCATAGGTTTTTTCTTCATTCCATTTTAAATAGTAATTACCGACTTCTATTCGTGGTTTGTGGTATCGTTTAGCTGTTAGGCTTTCTTTTATAGATTCTAGAATGTCCATTTAATCCCACAAATATATGTATATATATAAAATAGATATAAACCCAATGAATTATCTTACTTTTTATTTTATTTTCGCAGCAACTAAATAAACATAATAATATATTGATAGTAGATATATATTATACACTACAGTAATTTTTTGGAGGAAATTGTTATTGTTATTACTACTTCCCACTTATTCATTAAATATAATTACTCTGCAGGTTTACAAAATATGATCCATGAAAAAAGAGATATCTGTTGAATTTACAGAATTAAATCAAACCATATTAATAGAGTTAAATGACTCAAAATCTCCTAAAACTATCAAAGCAATACTTGATAATCTGCCAATAAAAGTAAAAATTAACAGATGGGGAGATGAGCTTTATACGGACAAGACTCTTATCTCGGCTGAAAAGGAGAATCCTCAATCTGTTGTCTATTTATCGGATATTGCATATTGGCCAGAAGGTAACGCAATTTGTCTGTTTTTGGGTCCTACTCCCATAAGCAAAGAACCAAATAAAATACTGCCTTATTCTCCAGTAAATATAGTAGGCAAAATTATTACGTCCTCTACAGATGATATTTTAGAGAAAGTTAAAGAAAGCACTACTGTCTTTATTAAAACTCTAGAAAAGGAAAAAAATGAAATAACAGCACATAATTTTAACAACGGTGAATACAAGAATCATAAAAATATAAAGAAGCCGTAAAGAATAAGAAAACTGATCTTCAAACAAACCTAGCCATTCTGTTCTTCTATATCTATCTTTTTAAAAGCCTTTTTTCTCTTGGCGCTTGTTCCCATCTCTCTCGTACCAGACGATACAATCTCAATTAGTTTTGCTTTACTATTTGAGTATGGTTTTGGCCTCAGCAATCTGCCCAGCCTTTGAATAAACTCTCTGCTACTTCCCGTTCCGCTCACAATGATACCAACCTCGGCATCTGGAACATCTACACCTTCATCCAACACTTTGGAGGTTACTAAGGCAGTATACCTTCCATCTTTAAATCCTTGTAAAGTGTCTTGTCTTTCTGCCTTGCTTGATCTATAAGTAATGTAAGGGATCAAAAAGTGATCCGAGATATTATATACTAGTTTGTTATGCTGAGTAAATATTATTGTCTTTCTGCCTTTATTTTCTGAAAGGATTTCTCTTAGCTCTTCAATTTTAGATTTACTGTTCAGAGCAATATCCATAGCCTTGTTTCTTGATAGTACTGCTTGTCGTGCAATACTACTTCTTCCTGACATCATTATCAACTTACGAAAAGAATCAGAGTAATTCATTCTTAATCCCATCTTAATCAAATTTGTCTGATAAATGCCAAAGCTCTTTTTGTATTCTTCAACTTCCTCTGAAAGCATATCTATGTGTCTTCTTTCTATTTCAAATGATGAAAGATGTTTGTTCTTTGCAAGATCAGAAGGATGAGCTTCAAATACTATGCCACCGCCGACTAATCTTGGAAAATCCTTATGTAAGTTGTCTTCTCTTTCAATTGTAGCGGTTAACCCTAACCTAAATGGAGATGCAAATTGCTCTGCTATTAACCTGTAACCAGGTGCAGCCAAGTGATGTAGTTCATCGAATATGATTAATGCAAATTTGTTACCAATACTTGGTGCGCGTATATACGCCGAATCATAAGTACACACCGTAATTGCTTGAATATCGTCTACTCCTCCACCTAAATTTCCAATTTTAATATTTACGAAATACTTTGAAAGTACTGACGTCCATTGGTCCATTAGATCAATAGTTGGTACTATGATTAGCGAAGCAGAGTTTACGACTTCTACTGCCTTCACGCCAATAACCGTCTTTCCTGAACCTGTTGGTAATACTATACATCCCCTCTTTCCTGCTTTGATCCAGTTGTCAACTGCCTTTTGTTGATAGTCTCTTAAAGATAGAGAGTTGTGAGGATTATTATTGTTATTACCAGTACTAACACCATGACCAGTGCTACCCTTCTGATCTAGTGTGATATTTGGAGAAGGTATCAGATCCAATACAAGGCTATCATCGTATTCGACTTCGCTTTGCTTAAGATAATCGAGAATATTTTGGTAATACAAAGCTTGTGCTCTTAGAGAATTCGTTCTTGGATCAAATGAGGCATAAGGTATATGCGAAATACCACCTCTTATGAGAATACTTCCATTATCATATGTTAAAACTGTTTTCTGCAATTCATATTATATTATACAAAAAAAGATTAAAAGCATTGGGCCAGGAACCTTTTGTTAAACGTAGAGCAGTATACAGCTGCTATTATCATTTCTATGGTATGTGGCTGGTAAAGTCATTGTTAGCATTATTATCATTATTTATGTTTAGTGGTTGGTTGCTTGACTATGTCATTTAATCAGTCACATACCATACTATTCTTCTATCATCTCTTTCTACATTTGTTATAGGATCTACTGATGACTCTATTGCAATTTCTTGACCTATTTTATCTTCCATATAATCTTGAAAGTCTTTAATATCTTGGAACTCAGTGTACGGTCGTCCTGATTCTAGAAGTCCAACTATTGCATTACTTGTAGTATCTTTTTTGTATTTTGAAAAGTCTACAGGTGTCTTAAATGCAATTCCTATAATATAATCTATAAACCAAACATCCTCATCTTGTATTATATATGCATACTCTGCATTTGCAGAGGTAGTTGTACTCGATAATTGTTTAATCTGAGCCATAACTTTATTCCTTAATCTGTATATAAGATGCCTTCAGTTAAATGCTTCTGTTATTTTTTAATCGCAATATATAATCTAGATATTTATATTCAATGCATATAACCAAACAATCACAAATAATCTAGTAACGTTTTTTGCTGTGGAGGCTTTTTCTTTTCCATCCTCACTAAATTTGATGCTTTTATTCCTACTTTTCTGACCGCCATTGTTGCTGTTGATCTCTTGTTGCTATTGTCATTAGAAAAATAGAATCTATCCAGCAATTCTTCTAAAACAGAAACTATACTCTCACGTTTATTTTGGTAATTTGCAAACGACATCTCTCTGGTCTCGATTGAAAAGTCAGATCTAACTAGTTTTATGCCTATTGTTTTAAATTCATATCCCTCTCTTCTTAGCCTTTCATGTATTTCATCAGCTAGTCCATTTAGATAGCTCAGTATCACCTTTTTATCTGTTGTATACCGATTAAGAGTTTGCTCAGTACTCAGAGACACGTGATCTCCTCGTGGCATAACACGTTCGTTATCTCTACCATTAGCTACTTGCCACATCCAAATGCCATTCTTCTTGCCAAATCTTTCTGTTAGTATTTGGACATCACAGTTTGCTAGCTGACCGATAGTTTGAATTCCCATTTCTTCTTTAAGTATATGTTGAGTTTTAACTCCTATGCCGGAGATCCTTTCAACTTCTAGATTCTTAAAGAACTTCACCAGCTTGTCTGGATAAATTATAGTAAGTCCGTCTGGTTTATTAAAATCTGAAGCAACTTTTGCAGCAGATTTTGTAGGTGCTACGCCTATAGAGCACAAAAGTCCACATTCATGTTTAACTGAGCTTTTGATTCTGGTTGCATATTCTTCGATGTTAAATTGCTCAGTAGTATTATCTTCTATTATTTTTCTTGTGCAATCCAGGTATGCTTCGTCTATGCTAGTTTGCTCCAATATATCTGAATGTTCTTCTAATACGCTCATGACTTTTTCCGAAACTTGGCGATAATATGGCATGTCTACAGGATGTAAGATCAACCCGGGACATAATTCCTTGGCTTTTGAAAGCGCCATTGCTGACGTAACTCCTGATTTTCTAGCTTCATAAGAGCATGAGGCCACGACACCTTTGGTTATGTTATCTCCTCTATGTTGTGGTTGCTGGTCAGTCATAATTACAGCATGTGGTTTTCCTTTTAATGCTGGATCTCTTAGCTCTTCGCAAGATGGATAAAATGCGTTCAAGTCAACAGACATTATTACTCTGTCTAGCCATTGATTGTGACCATATTTTTTCTCTGACAGATTCAGTAATTTCAAAACATAGTTTGCTTTTGAAGGCTGCTCCACAACCACTATTGCAAAATCAAGCTCTTTTTCCTCTATTTCTCGTTCCTTAATTTTTTCAATCCATTTTTTCTCATTTTGACTAATTCTAAGGTACAAGAAATCTGCAGTGACTACAGGATAAGATCCACAGCCGTTATTATTATTACACCACACTACAGCCGCATTATACTTCTTTAGAATATTATAAGTTAAATCTTGGAACCATGAGAAATGATCAAATTCTAAAGCTACGGAATATCCATGATAGGTACAGACATCCAATATATTATTAAGCCATTCTTTCCCACTATTCAAAGTCAGTTTTGACGGTGTCTTTATGCCTATTGCAAGAATCTTCTTTTCTAAAGGTGCAAGTTCTTCTAAAAAATTGCTAATCTTATTTGTGTCAGTATAGCCGTCGTTGCCACCTATTATCTCTGAAGATAACTTTACAGCAAAACGAAAATTATCAGGAGTATTTTCTGCCCATTTTCTAAAAGTGAATTTGTTAATTATATTTGAATAATAACTGCTAGAACCACTAGATATAGGGGCCCTCGTCGTGGTAGTAGTAGTGTTGGCAGGATTACGGTTTTTACCACTTAAATTAACTTCGACGAAATCAAAAATTTTGGCATAGTACGCAAGATAGTCTTTAGGATCCAAATTAGCAGGATAGAAACTTTCTTCTTTTATCCATGTCTGATTTCTCCACCCTTTACAACCAATATAATAATGTCTCAAGTTCATCTACAGCTCTTTCTTATCACTTATCAAACACTATCTTGACATATTTATGAAAAATACTTTTAGCTAAAAAATATTTAGCGATACAAAGTATTATCCGTGCTTTCTTTATGCACGTTTGTTCTCAACTAACTAGCAAAACAGCTGCAATTACTATTGAAATCTGACTAGATTAATTGCCATAGCACTCCCACGCATCTGTGAATAAAGAGTTACGTGGGAAAATCTGAAAATACTTACTTATCATGATATAGAGACATACAAAGTATTACTAACACGATCTCAACTAACTATCAAATTGGCTGCAATAAGTATTGGAATATACAGAATGCCATTACAACTACTTCGAAACCAGCAGACTTCAGACTCTTCACACCTTTCAGACAAGAAGAAAATCTTAGAATTTATCGAAGAGAATGGGATAGACGATGTAATAGATGAAATGTTGTCAGATATATGAGAACAATATTGAAAATATGTCCTAGCTTTGCTTGGACTTCAATTGCCTTCAATTGCCGATATTGTTCAGTCCTGCACCTAATTCTAATACAACGTCTAACGCTATCAATATCAATCCTGTCGTATATTGCCTACATACTTATCATAACATTATTCGTGCGAAAAAGTTTAAGAACGCTAAAAACTAATGGAGTACTATAATCTCAAGCAAAACTATTCACAATGAAATA
>JBJMFM010000120.1:0-6009 GCA_045808425.1 Nitrososphaeraceae archaeon
ACTCTTGACATTTTCGGAATCAATCTTCTGCTCACCTGATGATTTTGATAACTTTTCACATAATTCTTCAAGTTGTGTTTGATGGTTATGTGCTTCTTTTCTTATCTCTTCTACTTGTTGTTTTACGCTTCCTTTATCTAATAATCCTTTAGAAACAAGCTGCTCTACTGCTTTTTGGGCAGCCATTTCCAAACCGAGAACCTCGCCTATCTTTTCTTCAATCATTTCTGTATCCATAGTGTACTCGGCGTAGACCATATTGTTAATAAAAGTTTGAGATCCTTTTGTGTTCAGTCCTCTTGTCACAAAGCAGGCAGCAAAGTACAAAGATATACTACCACTAGTCGAAGAGATTTCAGCTTTGCAAATTGGCATAGATGAATTGATAGCACTCAAAGTTGGAATAAACCAAACTGCAAAACACTATGACTTATCTCCTTTGACTTCTACTTTGCGGCTAATCGATGATATAAAAAAATATAATAAAATAGATGGGCTGTATGAATTTGCAAATTTAAGTGAAATTCCAAACTTAATCGTAAGGCCTGTCAATTAACTGCCTCATAACATAAATTCGTATGTCACGATATTGTCTAGAAGTAAATGCGCTGTCAATTCAAATGCTACTATCAGTATAGATTTAGCCTGCTCCAAGACACCATCAATAAATTTGCAATGACAGGCTATGCTCATTTATTCATGATTTAATTTATTGAGCTTTGCACTAGAAGCGACATATTGGCTGATATCTTTTTCAAAAGATACAAATGGCTTTTCTTTCTTTGCGATGAACCCAATTATTGCTGGTTCAAAGCCATGCTTTCTTAAATCTCCTATGACGGATTTTGCTAAATCATTTGGAGCAACTATTAAATGGCAACCGTTTGAGGAGGCGGTTGAGTTTTCAATTAAAAATTCTCTTGTTGTATATTTAGCGATTTCTTCATACTTCATTGGAACTTCGTTAATTACGATATGAGAGTTTGTAAGATCTGCAAGTTTTTCTATTGCAAAAATCCCATCTGTCGCAATAGGGTAGACAGCAGTTATGTGTGCATATTTATCAAACATTGTGCCAAAATCAGGGCAATATCTTGAAATTATTTTGCCTAATGAAAAAGTGGGTTCAGTTAGAGTTTTTATAACTTCATCTTTTGCAGATGAAAGTACATTTGGCAAAATGTGGTTCTGTTCAATTTTCGCTATGTTGTTGGGATCCATTTCTGTTAGCATATAAAGACTCAGGGCCGGCACTGCTCCAAATTTATCTGAAACAATAATTTGCATTCCTTGCTCGACTTGATCATATCTAGTGGGTAACTCTTTCACGGTGTTTGCAACTGCAGTAGCACCAAAGAAAAGTTTCCCGACTTTAAGTGAGCTATAGTCTTCCATAGCCAAATTATATTGTGAAGTAAATGCATCAAGATTCTTTCTGATCGTATCTAGGAGTTCTTCATTTGGAGCATCATACGCAGGAAACAGTCTGAAGCCTGATGTGCAACCAAGAAGATTTAGATTTTCCATTGCAGCTGTCAGGGCAATATTGCTATGAATTTCAGAGTCTGGTCTTTGCGTTGGATCAGTTATTTGGGTAGCAGAATTGCTAGCAGCAATGAATCCGACTTTATTACCCCTATGCAAATCAATATAGTCTAGAATTGCGCATTGAGCGTCATGATGCACTGTTAGATTCGTACTAATCTTTTTTATTGTGATTTTTGAATGAAAACCCTTCAAGAACTTTCTGAGAGCACATGATAGCAACACAGGGTCTTCACCAATTTCTGTATGAATCCTAAACATTGAAAGCGCTCGTTTGATTTCAACCTCTCTTTCGATCACCGGCTCATTAAAATTATATACCCTCCTAGTAAGCTCAGGCGACCTACCATCTGTATAGTGAAAAGCATCAAACCAAGTTGGTTCTATCCTGATAGCGCTTCTCTTAATTTCTTTTAAAGATGATTGAAGGATATATCTATCTATTTCATTAGAGCATACTGGAATCCATCTTAGAGGGTCAAAACCAAGTTGTTTATATTCTTCCAAGGTATCCCAGAATCTATCAGTCAATCACAAATCTCTCCTAACAATTACTAATTTTACTAGTGTGGTGTATAACGAAGTACTTGTTAATAAACAAAACTTCGTATGTAACTTAATAAATCATCAAAAAAATCTGTATACGAACAGTAATACATATATTGTTTCATAGTTGTACTTTCTTTATTATAATTTTTGCACTAAGCTCAAAAAGCATTCTTATTGATTCGGGTCCTAATGGCTAAGTGCTCTAGGACAAATAATATTATAAGTGTACAATGTAGATAATATCTATTGTCAGATAGACAGAAAATTACATCTAAACCAACATCTATACAACTTCAGAAAATTTCGGATGAGATGGAAAATATGTCTGCGTATGATATTTTAAAATGGGCTATTGATACTTACGGATTAAGGATTGGTCTCGCATCTAGTTTTGGTGCTGAAGATGTCGTTATTATAGATTTAATGACACATATTAACAAAATAAAGACCAGAGTTTTCACCTTGGATACGGGCCGGCTAAATCAGGAAACATATGACATAATGGATGAGGTTCGCAAAAGATATGGCATATCTATTGAAGTGTACTTTCCTTATCAAAATGAAGTAGAAGAAATGGTTCAAGCAAAAGGAATGAATTTGATGTACGAGAATATTGAGAATAGAAAACTTTGCTGTGAGGTTAGAAAAGTACATTCACTTAATAGGGCACTTAGCAAGCTTGATGGCTGGATTACTGGATTGAGGCGGGAGCAGACTGTAACACGAGCTAATGTCAAAAAAATTGAGGTTGATCCTTTGCATGGTAACATTGTTAAAGTCAATCCACTAGCAGACTGGACAAGTGAAGTCGTCTGGGACTATATTCACAAAAATAATGTCCCGTACAATAAGTTACATGATCTAGGTTATCCAAGTATAGGTTGCGAACCATGCACAAGAGCAGTTCTGCCCAATGAGGATCCAAGGTCAGGAAGATGGTGGTGGGAGAATGCAGCGCATAAAGAATGTGGTCTGCATTGGGATTCTGCCAAGCGAGATAAAAAATAGGAAGAGCCTTGAGCAATAGCAACGGAATACCGAAGCCTCATGGAGGTCGGCTTATAAACAGAGTTTGCAGTGCCAACGTGAATATTGGGGATGATGACATTTCGTCATCAATTGATATAAGCCCGGATCTTCGAAGTGACATCGAAAATATTGCAGATGGTATCTTCAGTCCACTTGAAGGTTTTGTAGTACAGGATGATTTTCAAAGTATTGTAAAATTCGGGAGATTGAAAAGTGGTTTAGCATGGACTATTCCCATAATTTTAGATGTTGATAAACAAACGGCGGTAATTATGAAGGATGCCAAGGAGGTTACCTTGAGAGAAGGTGGCCATAACTTTGGAGTACTATATGTGGAAGATATTTATCCATTTGATAAACATGCTACAATAGAATCAATCTATCAAACGTCCGACCTAGGACATCCTGGCGTTATAAAAATGAGAAGCATGAAAGATTGGCTTGTAGGTGGCAAGCTTGAAGTTATAAAAAGAATCCCACGATCACCATTAAGGGCATATAGAATGAGTCCTACTGAAACTAGATCAGAGATATCCAAGAGAAGATGGAAAAGTATAGTTGGATTTCAAACAAGGAATGTTCCACATATTGCTCACGAAATGTTGCAAAAGGCTGCTCTAAATATTTATGACGGCCTATTTATAAGCCCATTGATTGGAAAGAAAAAGCCTGGTGATTTTAAGGATGAAATAATTCTAGCTGCATACAATTCACTTATTGAAAATTATTATCCAAAAGATAGAACTATGTTTGTAACTTTGCACACTGAAATGAGATATGCTGGACCAAGAGAGGCAATTCATCATGCTATCATGAGAAAGAATTTTGGATGTTCACACTTTATAGTTGGAAGAGATCATGCTGGAGTTGGAGATTATTATCATCCTTTTGCGGCCCATGATATATTCAAGGAATATCCGGATCTTGATATTCAGCCAGTGTTCTTTCCATCATTTTATTACTGCAAGAAATGTTTAAGCTATGCCAATGACAGAAATTGTCCTCATGATACAAAATTCAAAGAGGAATTAAAGGGTACAAATATAAGAAAAATGGTTAGTTCAGGTGTAATTCCGCCTATACACTTAATGAGACCAGAGGTAGCAGAGGCAATTCTATCTTACAAAGATGCATTTGTAAAGTAAACCTGCAAAAATCCAAAGTAGATTAGTTAATTAATATATAGATATATGTATCTTTTCTAAAGTCAAATGATAATACAATAAAATCTAGTTGTATGAACAAATTGCTAGCGGTCTGTTTAATAGCATATTTTCTGGACATTTGATGGCTTTTGCCGATCATTTAGTCGATTTATATCTATCTATATCATTCGGCAAAGAAAAAAAGAATAGGAATAATACTAGCAAGATATTTAGCTGTATTCGTTGTCATCATCGAAAATGTTAGCTGCCATTGTTCCGTCAATGAATGGAACGTGGGAAGTCAAAGAAGTCTCCACTCCACAACCAGGCACTAATCAAGTGCTTATAAAAATTCATGCTAGTGGTATATGTTATACAGATGTACATATTACTAGAGGTGCTCTGGGAGTAAAGTTTCCCCATACCATAGGTCATGAGCCTGCTGGGGAAATTATTGCTTTAGGCGAAGGTGTAACAACACGAAAAGTTGGTGACAGAGTAGGAGTTCCCTGGCTGCAATCAACATGTGGTAGATGTGAATGGTGCCAGCGTGGTAAATCCTTCTTCTGTCCTGACCATATAGGAACTGGCATTAATATTGCAGGAAGTCATGCTGAGTATATGGTTGCTTATGCTGATGCTACTCAGCTAATACCAAATGGATTATCGTATGATCAGGCTGCACCAATATTCTGTGCTGGCTATACTGTATATAGTGGATTGAGGTTTGCCGATCCAAAGCCGCATGAACGTGTTGCTGTAGTTGGCATAGGGGCACTAGGTCACCTTGGAATTCAATACTCTAAAGCTGCTGGTTTTGAAACAATTGCTGTTACACATTCAAAAGATAAGGAAGAGTTAGCATACAAGCTTGGAGCTGATAGTGTTGTTGCAGATGGAGAAGGATTGTTGAAAGAATCGCAACATGGCAGTCCAGGCGGTGGTGGATCAGATGTAATACTCGCTACAAGTAATTCTTACAAAGCAACTGCAGACTCAATTAAAGGTCTTAGACCAGATGGACGCTTTGTTTTGATGGGAGTCTCAACAACAGAGCCTTTTACAATCTCTCCAGAGATCCTATTCAAACGTGCCCGCATCATAGGTTCTACACAAAATGATAGAGAACACCTCTATGAGGCATTAGACTACGTTGCAAAAGGTAAAGTAAGAGAAATGACTGAAATATTTCCATTAGAAGAAATTAGCATGCATATGATCAAGTAGCTAATGGGAATGTACGGTTTAAGGCAGTAATAAAGCCTATTAAATAATTAACTTACTTAATACCGTAACAATAGATAGAATATTTGATACGGTATGTGATGGAAAGGCGTGCCAATGTTGATAGCGTAGCTATTGAAAAGGCGCGCCCGAATTGCACTGGGTTATTACCCAGCTATTTAGGCTGAGTAGGATAACTACTGTTACTAAATTAGTTAAATAAGAAACAAGCTCTCATCTTCCAGAGTTAACATTGTTAAGCTAAGCTTATATTGTTCTGTCCTTGCGAAACGACCTTGTAATATGGAATGCAATACGTTAGTGAATAATATCAATCAGTCATCTACAAATAATGATACTACATTTGGCTAGTGTTGTAATACATAAGTAACATAGTGCACATTACTAAATATGAAAAGATTGTTAGTTACAAGCTTGTTGACAACAGCAATAATATTGATCTCACTCGCTGTAGGATCTGCACTCACTACTGGCTCTAATATGGCACTTGCTGCCT
>JBJMFM010000121.1:0-21726 GCA_045808425.1 Nitrososphaeraceae archaeon
TGAGTTCTGAGCGTATACTGCTTTATGCATAAAGACTGTAGATGCAAATGATGATGCTGCTAAAATCAACAGCAACAAAGATGTCATCAAAAATGTTTGGGATACTCTAGGGAATTGTATCATTATTTATTTTCTAAAGTAGATTATAGAACACATAGTTTTTTAATGTTTACAAAAAACAGGGAACTGGCTTATGTAATTTTTATGTCCTAACGTGTATTATTAAGTTGTTAATGATCTTGTACCGTTGAACATTAAAACCAAAAAATAATGACTCAGCTGGGAGGTATTCGTATGTAGAGCTATAGGAATTTTGCATAATCCTCATTTTCATAGCATTCAAAGAAATTTGTTAAGAGAATTCTACTTTTTTCTCTTAGAGTAAGTATATTCAAAGGTATTCCTTGACTCACTTTCTTACTGAACAGATACCATTTTGGGACGGGTTTCACTATGTTCCAAGTTTTTGAAATGATTATTTTTAAGCATTGAAACTTCTGCATATAACTGGGAGAAAGCAACTTTCTCTTTTCAGAAGCCTCATGGGATTTTATAATATCTTCTTAAAGAAGAATTTCTTTTTATAGGAGTCTCCTTTTATACTCCTCCCCCGGCTTGGCTATGAATAAGTTGTCAACGTATGTAAGCCACTTGTCTGCAGTATCACACTCCTACTCCTTTGTAACCCGAATCACATATCCCGTATTATTTTGCTTATACGAAAGAATCCACTATTCGTGTGTTGAGCAATAATGAGTATACGGAATGAAGTGTACTCGCCGTGTTGTATCTACTGATTTTACTGATTTAATACAATCCCTTATATTTTAAAAATACTATACCAGGCTGCACAAGCTGCATATTTTGCTATTTGTTGTACCTGATAAGACAAAATTAGTACTATTGTATATGTTTAATTATGTTACCACCTTCATGCTAATAATCAGATATGAATGATAATAGTTTGCCAGCAGAGAGAAAAAAGAAGTTTTCTAAAATACTTGTTGCAGCAGATGGTTCAGAAGCATCAATGGATGCAGCAGATTATGCTATAGAAATAGCTAGGAAATACAATTCAGAACTAATTGCACTGTATGTTATTCTGTCGGATATAACTATATTTGGTCCAAATCTGCCGCCACACATAACTGAAATAAGACAACAGGCCACGCAGCATTTAGATAAAATAAAACAAAAGTTGTCTGATCAAGACTGTGATGATAAAATTCACATGAGAACAGAAATAATATCTTCTGCAACTACAGTGGGTGGTATCGTGAATTTTGCTGAAAAGGAAAACATTGATCTGATTGCAATTGGTACTAGAGGAAGATCGGGGTTTAAGAAATTGCTACTTGGAAGTGTTGCATCAGGTGTTGTAACTTATGCTCATTGTCCTGTGATGGTAGTAAAATGAATTATTAGTTGATTGAAGTCCAGGCTGCTCTTTGCTCCCAAATATAATTGCAGTTTTTGTATCCGATTTTCTAGGTGTAGAGATCTGTAATTTCTATCCAATATGTTATTTATAATATAATAATAACAAAAGATAGTAAGAGTTCAGAATTAATGGAGTCTATAATAAAAGTCAATTAACAGTTTTTGTATATACCATTAACTGCTGCTCCCTCATTATTTTCAGACAGCCTAAACATATACTTTGGGTTGCAACAGCAGCATCTATTATTAATTTCAATATGATATCTCAATAATATATAGTATAAATGAATCCTTTGAGTTTTTCTCTCAAATTTATCATATCATTTTTTGCCTTACCATGCTCTTTGATATCATGCTCTGCAGCACTTTTCACAATATCTTCTTCAGTCTCTCCTGTCACAATATAATCGCAGTCGTCATAGCACCAAACTTCACGACATGATAGTAGTAGTTTTGTCATAACCTGTAGTATCATCCAATAACCTACTATTGTAATTTAATAAAAATGCTTTATGATTTATACATAGAATATAGTATAACTTATAGTTAACAGCTACATATTCCCTTAAGGAAAGTATGGCAATAACAAAATAATTTTTCTTTTACTTATCCTTTTCATGTTTTCTATTTGTCACTCCTACTATTATCATTAAGAAGAGCAGTATTGCCATTCGCTGCGGATGCTGCTTCAGCTGCAGCCAAACCTCCAGCATTATTACTTGAGGAGGCTGAAATTCTGTATATCTTTCCTGCACCATGAGATTTTTCATCAAATGTCAATATATACAAAAGACCATCTGGACCAGTTTTGATATCAGTTATACCACGAAAACCTGTCGCAAGAGTTACTGCCGCTACTTCATTTTTATTATCAGCTACCTTATCCAATAGACCAGATGATGGTGATGATCCAGTATTATCATTGTTATCAAACTTTAGCCCTGTTCTGTTTTCATTAACCTCAAAGTAGTATAGATTACCTTTCGTAATATCACCAACAAATATGTTATTTTTGTATTTGTCTCCAAGCTCTGATGAGTTTAGAAAAGCTATATCAGTTACTCCTATTGATTCAAACCAGCTAAAAACAGGATCAGCATATCTGGAGCCTGGAAAATTAAAGAGCTGGGATTCAGTAATACTGCTGTTCCTGGAAATAGGTCCCATCACCTTCTTCCATCCACTATTGAAACCAGGATTGACAATATTAATTTCATCATAATCTTTATCGCCGTTTTCTGCATCCCATAAAGTGCCGCTAACCGGATCAAATGCTAGTCCAAAACCATTTCTTATGCCATATGCAAAATATCTGCTCATCGCTGAGCCATTGCCATTTTTCTCAGATAAAAATGGATTATTCTTGGCTGGATAGCCATTATCTGGATTTACCCTTAGTATTACAGATGTATCATCTGGCTCTGGTCCATCTATGAAATTCTGAAGTTTTCCCTGTCTGTTAAGGTCCCCGATAACTGCATATAGATATTGATCAGGACCAATTGCAAGTTTGCCACCAGGATGATTTAGACCTTTTGCAGGAAGATCCAAAATGAGTTTAGGGTTTAGAAGAGTCTGTCCATTCCATTGATATTTGTAAACCCTATTTTTTACTGGCTGCTCACCTTTAGCTGCTTCTGAAAGATAAAGAAAAACTTCTGTATTGTTATTGTTGTTATTATTTATTTTAGTTGCTATTCCTAAAAGACCACGACAACATATCCTAGTGGAATTATCAACATCTAGTTTCAGTACAGGTTGGTCCTTTAATATGCCATTTGAAACCAGACGTACTTCTCCATTATTCTTTTGTAGAACTAAAATATCTTTATCGTTATTATTATTGCTTATGAATGCCATGCTAGTTGGATAAGATAGTCCTTGTACTACTAGCTGTGCTCTTAAGTTAGGATCACTAAAAGCTGGTCCTGTAGAACTTGCTTCTGCTTTGATATTGGTGGCATATACATGATGAGCAAAAAAATATCTATTATCAATACCATAATTTGATAAAAGAAACAAAATCAGAATTACAAATGCTATTGCTGATATAGTAGTAGAAGAAGAATAATAGGACTGATATGTTTTTTTAGAAAAAAGCATCGAATTCATTCCATTCTTCTAGTCTACAGAACAATATTTGTTCTTTTTGAACTTTAGAAGCCGTTAGCATCAATATCAAGATTTTTTACAGTATAATGCAAATCTTAAATATTGCAATAGGGTATTTGTTGATTTTTAGTAGGAGGTGGTATTTTTACTCTATAAAAGTTGAAAAAGCTTTATAATATGATATGAACTGACAAAAGGAGAAACCGGTAATACAAAAAGTATTGGTGTTACGAGGAACTCCTCTATTATTGGATGGCAAGATGATAATGCTACGTATTCTCATATCCTTCAGCAGAGAATCAATTATTGGTGTGCATTCCATGCTTATCGTCGGATATGACGATAATAGAGCTTGAAAGAATCTAAGAGATGGTAACAAACAGAGAAGTAATATAGGCTGATTCCTCATGTCATTAGTATAAAACTGTGGAAAAGAAGTATGACATTGATCAGTTTATGAGCATATATTGCAGGATTAATAATATAATCCTGTGATAACTTGTTGTTTAAAATAATTACCGCATATGCCTTGAAGATTGAAGCTCCATTATATCTTTAGTCAGGTAGGGTATTAAGGATCTAAAGAGAGTTAATCTAGAAATATCTCTACACTACAATGTCAAACTAATTCTTAACTAATGTACATCCATTCAAAAATACAGATGCCCAGAGATAATTCTAAGGGAAAGATTATACATATATAGAGAGGCCTATGCTTATTGAAGTCAGCCTATATTGAACCTAAAGCGAGAAAAGAAGAATGAAAAGGATGAGAATATAGTAACAAAACCAAAATAGGAAATACATGCATATTTTCTGGATGCTTGTAATTGTGACTGGGGATGTCCTTGCCAATTTAATGCTAGACCTACTCATGGTAATTGTGAAGGAGTTGCCGGATACCATGTGCTAAATGGTAGTTATGATAATAGAGTTAAATTAGATGGATTTAATATGGCACTGATTGCTTCTTGGCCGGGTCCTATTCATGAAGGTCATGGAAAAGCATCCTTCTATATAGACAATAAAACAAATGAAGAACAGTTTGTGGCGTTATCAAATATCATTACCGGTAGAGTTGAAGGAGGACCTTTTGCACTCTATGCAAGCACAATAGAAGAGTTTCAAGAGCCAAAGAGAGCAAGTATAAAGTTCCAGACCAAGGATATAAGAAGTCATGTTATTGTATTTAGCGGTAGGGGTGACAACGGCGACGATAGAAGAACAACAAAAGGAGGGCAAAAACGGGACAAAGATATTCTTGCTGAAGCATGGCTTGAACCTATAAGAAATCCAATAACAGGTAAAGTACATAGAGCTATTATTGAAATACCTGAAGGTTTTGAATCAAACAGAATGGACCAAGCATCTATAAAGAAACTTATTGCAGATGATGATTACCTGAGCTTCCGATATGAAGGAACTTATGGTAGTTTTTCAGAAAATTTTTGGAAACTGCCATGAATAAAAGTCACTTACATAAAGAGAAGAATTAACATTGTCGTGATTATTTTTTCCCAAATCAATAAATATATTGATGATGGCAATAACGACTTGAAACCATTAACAAAAACAACAATAATAATAACAACAATAATTCGCTTTTGGTCAAAGATAATCAGAAAAATTTTTTGGCCTCAACTCAAAGTATGGGTTATTATGGCTTTTAATCCAAGTCATATTGTTAGCGATATGGCATTGGCCTCCCCTCTTTGACTATTCAGTATAGTAGGAAAAGGAAGAACCTTTAAGATAATTATTTTAATTACTCTGAATGCAATTATGGCATTTACAGAATTGCTATTTTCTGTCACAACGGATCCTGTATACAGCTTCTATTCAATAAACGTCCATAACGAAGCAGGTACTTATATGCTCATAACTTGCATACAGCTTCTTCTTATTGGCTTGCTTATTTGATACATAGAGCACTTTTTCATATTCGCATCAAAATTAATGATTACGAGCAGAACCAGTAATCTATCAAATATTAAATTATCTCTGATGAAGGATGGTTAACATAATCGTTAGGTATAAGAGAACCTAGATACAACATTATATATGCATGTCAACTAAAATAATGGCAAACAGACCCATAGCTGTAATAATGGCAGCAATGTTGATTCTAGCCATAGTCGTTATCAGTTTGAATAATATTAGCAGTAGTAGTAATAATAGCACTGCACTTGCACAGCAGCCTTTTAGATTTAGTCCGTTTGGGGAAAACAGAAACTATACATTTGGTGCTATTTCCAGCGTTCAAGACGATAATAATGGCAAGCCTGCTTGGATTCTGACAGGATTTTGGAAGACAAACTTGATAAATCATACAACAACAATGACGACACCAACTAGCAATGCAAATAGTTCAACAGTACAAGGAGCGGGTGCAAATGTATTCACTGCTTCATTTAGAATGATAATGACAAATGGATCTGCTATGCATACTCATACGATAGCTGACTTTATCTTGAAAAATAAATCTATGCCAAATAAAACTACAACGGTCTTTAATGGAACTGCTTCGGCAAGTTTGAGAGAAGGAATAGTCCCAGTTGTACCAATTAGCATAAAAGTCATGAATAACAGAGTGATAAGTATATGGCTTGATCCAGCAAAGGTAAAAGATCACTATGGAAATACACCAATATTTGGTATAGTCTTTAAGCGTGAAATGGGACCTCCACCACCATCACTACCCCCACCAAATATGCGTATGCCTATGCGGTAACAAAACTAACAGAATACAGAAATTAAAATGTGTTAGATTACAACACGACATAAAAGAAAAGAATTTTTCTTTTTTGCTGCTGCTCATCTACATATGTATATATTCTAAAAATAATTGTTTTTGTCAATGTCAACGCTTATTTTTTATATATGTGCAGTATTACACATTGCTGCATCATGCCAAATAGAAATCTTTTATTAAATTCAATTACCATAAGTACAATTTTAGCTCTGGTTTTGGTTTGCTCAATTAATGCTAATATGGCTCCAGCTGCACATGCAGAAGAACAACAGTATTCAATGGTTGGCAAATGGGGTTCAGGAGGTTCTGGTTTTGGTAAATTCACACAACCACTAGATATGGCAATAGATACTTCGGGTAATGTGTATGTTACTTCTCTCACTGGTTTAGCCAATCAAATACAAAAATTTACAAGTAATGGCACTTTTATAACTTCGTGGGGGCAACTGGGTTTTGGTAATGGATCGTTTACTAATCCTGCTGGATTAACAATAGATCCTTCGGGTAATGTATACGTTAGCGATTTTGGCAATGCACAAAACGGAATACAAAAATTTACAAGTAATGGCACTTTTATAACTTCGTGGGGCTCAACAGGTTTAGGTGATGGTCAATTCATAAACCCGGCCGGTATAGCAGTAGATTCTGCTGGTAATGTATATGTTGGGGATTTTGGTGAAAATAACCGTATCCAGAAATTCGACAACAATGGAGACTTAATTACAAAGTGGGGAACCCCTGGAACAGGCGATGGTCAATTCATAAATCCAGGAGACATTGCTATAGATAAAGCTGGTAATTTGTACGTAGTTGATGCAGGAAATGATCGGATACAGAAATTCGACAGCAATGGAAAGTTTATTACAAAGTGGGGAACAACTGGTTCGGCTGATGGTCAGTTATCCGGTCCTGTTGGCATAGCAATAGATTCTTCAGGCAACATATATGTTTCAGACACTGGTAACAACAGAATACAGAAATTCGACAGCAATGGAAAGTTTATTACAAAATGGTCTGTAGGGGTTCCCTTTGGTATTGCCGTAGAGCCTAATGGCAAAGTCTATGTTATAAATCAAAATGCTGCTAGCATAGAGATTTATAGTCCGGTTTCACAGCTACAATAATCATCAAATGTAGCTAAATGGCAAAGCGAGCGACAATCACAAAACTGCCATCTAGGATATCATAATGGAGTAGCAAGCATATGCTAGCCAGCACATTATAGCACTTTATAGACAATGATGGCACCGAGCACTTTTTCCAAGCTTAATCTCTAGGTCTTGTATAGGCTAGTATTTCACATTTTCTTCGAAAGTTAGTAAATTGCTTCAAATGATGTTATAATAATATCTTAAGGGTGGTAGTTGTATCGAGTTTAAATCGAATGTTATCTTACATTGCGATATATATGATATACGGGCTTTAATCTACATAGTAGTTGGGATCATTATAATAATAGTTTGTTGGTAAATAGATCTAATCTATGCTCAGAACTCAAATACTGGATTTGGAATCGTTGGATAAAATGAGGCGAAACAATCACATGTTTGATAATCTTATGGAACAAATACTGCTAAGCGTTGCTTCACAATACGTTCCAAAACTGCAAAATATTGCTTGTACAAGAGCCAACGAACTTACTGTTATGAACGAAAAGATACGAACATCTCCAGGCGAAGTGGTTCGATAAAGAAATTGAAAAGCTGCATAATGTGAGTATGTCAGACCTAATCGGGAAATTAAACAGGGAATAAAACTATTATTACGTCATTCTGAGCTCATTGCAAATAAATAACTCACGTAGGAGAAATATACTACTGGATACATTATTTTATTTGATATTCTAGTAAATAATACATATGAGTATAAGTGAACAAACATTCCATGCAGATATGTGTCATACCAATTGGAACAAGCTCAGGAACAAGTATGAGTAAAGGAGATCGCCGGCAGCTTTTGATACTATTCGTAAAATAAAGGATATTGAGAGTATGCTTACTCCTATGGGAACTCAGATAGAAACATAATAACTTTGCCAATATTCTAACAGCAATTGAAGCCGCTCATCAAGCTATTCGATTGACCGCCGCCGCCAAAAGAATAATAACCACAGTAAGGATAGATGAAAGATTAGATAGATTCACTAGTCTAGAGAAAAAAGTAGACTCCATGCTGCAAAAGTTATAGTATAGATGGAACCTGTTTATTGGCTAAACCCAAATCGTCAAATTAACAAAACAAGGTGCTAAAAACAAGCCACAAAGATAATTCTTGATACGTCTGCTATGCAATAGTTTTCCGTAAAGATGCACATAAGGCATACAAAGAGCGAGTATTACAAAATAACTAGGATGAAAGGCTCTATTAACGTGTTGTGATTATATGCTATGGTTAGCTAGTTGGTCTTGGAAATAAGGTTATGGTTGTTAGAGTTACACCGTCAACTTAGGAAGCAATTTAAGTATACATTCCACCGCTATCTGATTTTTTAACTTCTATTGTAACTTTATCGCCAACTTTTATGCCTATATCCTCATATTCTTTCATACTCATTTTAAATGTAGGTGAATCACTCAATGGGCCGCTACCACCCATCATCTTAGAAATATTTCCCATCGCCTTAGGTAAATTTTTCATTAAATCCTCTGGAGAAGTAAATGCCATTACATTTGGCCCAAACGGATTTTGCTGCTGTTTTTCTCCTGATCTGTAATCGTTGGGATCGCTAAATGTGGCGTAAACATAAGGACTGCCATCTTGGGATGCCTCAATTCTAGCAACTATAAAATCTTTTTTCATTACTATCTATATAATTATCTAACAATACCAACTTATAATTTTTAACATCATGGTCAACACAATAGTTCGTCTGGCCCGAAATGTTCTTATAGAATGAATGAAGTAAATTACAATGGTTTTACATGAAAAATAATATTTTTTTACTCTATCTTACAATTTGCTATTTTCTGTAAAGCATTTTCTTCAAAAGTTTGTAAAGCAATTCTTTCTTAGTAGATATAACGCGAAACCTAAAGTCAATAACGTACTAGTAAACTTGTATAGTGATTATTTAGGATAATACTAAGAAAATTAATATGGAATATAATAAAATAAATGCTTAAGGGCTACTATGTTCATTTACATTTAAATCAACTTTTTAAGTTAAATCATATCGAGTATGCTGCAACTTTGTCTATCACCTGTTTATCATATTTTACTCAATACCGATTGCAAAAGGTGAATGAATTGTACGATTGACAAAAACTCTATCAGCTGTTGATTTATTATTAAATGTATCATACATAGGAAACAGCACATTGGGTTCTAGCATAAATAACCGTGTATGTTACACCTACCATGAACTCTTTACAGAATTTTACGATGATGGTGCTAGAGGAGCCATTGCAAAAGAAAGAAAGAAAGTTAATAGATAAATTAAGTTATGGCAGAAGAAGAAATATCTGCATTGCTTGTATCCATTGAACTTCGTCCCCTTGTTCCAATCTCAGGTCTTCCAAATTCTTCCGATATTCTTTTGTACATCTTTAACTCTTGAGTAGATAATGGCCTGATCTTTTTCATCGCCTCTTCAAAATGATGCATATGAATTCTTAATTCTCTTACATGTTTATCTGATTCCTTTGGATCTGGATATTTTGATACGTGTTCTCGCAAAGCAAGCATAACTGCAGCAGATGACAATGATGCAATATCAGCACCTGTATAGCCATCTGTATGATTTGCCAATTCTTCTATAGTGACATCCTCAGCTAATGGTTTCTTTCTTGTATGGATTTTTATTATCTGTATTCTTGAATCTCGATTAGGAGGAGGAACATAAAGTAATCTATCAAATCTGCCTGGCCTTAATAATGCTGCATCTATAATATCAGGTCTATTAGTAGCGGCTATTACAATCACATTAGTTAATATTTCAAGCCCATCTAATTCCGTTAATAATTGGCTTATAAGTCTCTCAGTCACATGAGAGTCCCCGAAATCTCCGCCTCTTCTTGGAGCTATAGCATCTATTTCATCAAAGAATATAATACAAGGAGCTGCCTGCCTAGCTTTTCTAAATATTTCTCTAACTCCTTTTTCTGACTCTCCTACCCATTTTGATAGCAATTCTGGGCCTTTTATGCTTATGAAATTTGCTTCACTTTCGTTTGCAGCAGCTTTTGCCATGAGTGTCTTACCGGTACCAGGAGGACCATAAAGCAATATACCCTTTGGTGGTGTCGCATCAGCATACGTAAACGCACCTTGATATTTGAGTGGCCATTCTACTGCTTCTTGTAATTCCTGTTTAATATCTGCTAATCCGCCGATATCTTCCCACTTTACATCTGGAACTTCAACAAATACTTCCCTCATTGCAGATGGTTCCATTTCTTTAGTAACATCTACAAAATCTTGCATTGTGACTATGATCTTCTTTAAGATCTCACTTGGTATGCTTTCAGATGATAGATCAATTTCTGGTAATACTCTTCTTAATGCCCCTATTGCGGCTTCTTTAGACAACGCTTGCAAATCAGCTCCAACAAAACCATGGGAGATATCTGCAAGCTTTTCCAAATTAACATCTTTGTCAAGAGGCATTCCTCTTGTATGTATTTGTAAAATTTCTAGTCGACCATTTCTATCAGGTACACCAAGTTCAATTTCTCTATCGAACCTTCCAGGACGTCTTAATGCTGGATCAATAGCATTGACTCGGTTTGTTGCTCCTATTACCACTACTTTTCCTCTTGAAGACATCCCATCCATTAGCGATAAAAGCTGAGCAACTATTCTTCTTTCAACTTCACCTGATACTTCTTCTCTCTTGGGAGCTATAGAATCAATTTCATCTATGAATATAATTGAAGGAGCGTTCTTTTCTGCTTGTTGAAAGACATTTCGTAGTTTTTCCTCAGATTCTCCGTAATACTTGCTCATTATCTCAGGTCCACCTATGGTATAGAAGTTGGCATTTGTTTCATTGGCTACTGCTTTTGCCAGTAACGTCTTTCCTGTTCCAGGAGGGCCGTGAAGTAGTACACCTTTGGGTGCTTCTACCCCTAACCTTTTGAATAATTCCGGATGCCTTAGGGGAAGCTCTATCATCTCTCTAACTCTTCCAACCGCATCTCCTAGTCCTCCTATATCCTCATAGGTAATAGATGGCGCTCCACCTTCTCCTGATATTTGTACCGCCTTTGCACTTTCTTCAGAAACTGTAATTTTAGTAGAATCGTTAATTATAACTGGGCCAGAAGGATTGGTAGAAATTACTACGAGATCTATTCTTTGGCCCATGACACTGATAGGTATTGTATCACCTTTAGTCATCAACTGTCCATTTAGATATTCTCCAAGATATTCTTCTGCTCCTACTATTCTAAGCGGCTCTGTTGGAGCAAATGTTATACTCCTTGCATCTTTTGATTGTACTTTTCTAACTTCTATAGAGTCGTTAACACCAACATCTAACTTGTTTCTTATATAACCATCAATACGAATCAAACGCTTCCCTCTATCGCCTTCCCTTGCTGGCCAGCTTAGAACAGTAGTCTTCTTTCTACCTGATGACAATTCCAGAGCGTCTCCAGCAGAAATGTTCAAACGTTCAGCAATGTCGGGGTCTATACGCGCGATTTTTCTTCCAACGTCCCGTTGCTCCGCTACCTCTACAACTTTTAGATTTGTTACTTTGACTGTTTGTTTGGTATTATTATAATCATCATTTTCATTAATATCGCTACCTACTTTAGCGGTTTTATCATTGGTATTATTATTATCATTATTATTATCTATATCGGAGGACATATCCTTTTTATCCTAGCTCTCACTTAAGTAGTATAAGACTTAAAGGTTAGCTATTATCTTCAATAAGCAATGGGTATGCCATGATACCACAATACTATAATCGGGTGTTTTATTCCACTTAATCTTGTTATTTGTTTTTCTAACAGAATATATCTGTATATTTATAAGAGTGACATTTACATTCTCAGTATAATTATATATCATTAAGCGATGTTGGATTCTCGATTGTTGTCAGATCCTCCTGTTCTGTATTGTTAGACATCTTTGCCCTGATCAATCGTCTGAGGAGTTTTCCGGTTCTAGTCTTAGGTAGATCATTGACGAATTTGACTAGAGTGGGACAAGCGAATTTTCCAACAGAATCTTCAACCTTTTTAATAATTTCATTTCTTATAATATCACTATTTGCAACATTCCAGGCTAATGATTTATTGTTCAATATTGCATACACAGCTATTGTCTCGCCTTTTACCTCATCGGGCATACCTATTGCCACAGCTTCGGCCACCGCAGGATGAGATGTAATAGCAGCTTCAATCTCAGCACTTCCAATTCTGTGTCCTGCAACCTTGATTACGTCGTCAGTTCTCCCTTGCATGTACCATAGTCCATCACAATCTACAAATACGAGATCACCATGATACCATACATCTTTGTATTTTGACCAGTACGTTTCAATGAATCTACTCCCATCATTTAGAATTCCTCTAGTCATTGAGGGCCAAGGTTTCTTGATCACCAAGTAACCTTTGTTAGTGTGCTTGCCTTCATCATCAAAAACGTCAGCATCAAATCCTGGAATAGGACATCCTACAGTACAAGGCTTTAGTGACATAACTGGTAAAGCACTAACAATAGCCCCTCCAATTTCAGTACCTCCTGATAAATTAATTATTGGACATCGTTTTTTACCAACATTTTCAAAATACCATATCCATGCATTCTTATTTATGGGCTCACCAGTCACGGTCAGAATCCTTAATGATTGAAAATCATAATTACTTATTGATAGATTACTCTTTATAAAAATCCGAATTGCTGTAGGCGAAGTACCAAAAATTGTAACTTTGTGTTTATCAATTAAATTGCACCAAGTATCTGGCTTTGGATAATCAAGAACACCCTCATAAATTAACGCTGTACCTCCAATCAGCGGACTGCCGTACACAACCCAAGTCTGACCCGTAATCCAACCAATGTCGGCATACCAGAATAAGATGTCATTTGGCTTCATATCAATCAGAAACGAAGTCTGTTGCGCAGCAACTAAAGTGAAGCCACCATGAACTTGGATAGTGCCCTTTGGTACACCAGTCGTACCTGATGTATATAGGATAAAAAGGGGGTCTTCTGAATTCATAATCTCTGTGTTACATTGTTTTCTATTTGACTTTGCATTTGCTACAAACTCTTTATAGCTAATTATCTTATTGTTAAACAAATCTTGTCCCGCATCCTCCTTCCCTTCTTCTTCTCCAACCACAATTATTTTGGAGATATTGGTGTCTCTTGCTGCAGGTAACCATTGGCTTTTAAGATTGATAATACAAGATCTTCGATACATCTTATATGACGTAATCAGCATCTTTGCGTTTGAACTCTTAAGACGCAAATGTAGAGCTTTGCTGCCATATCCAGAGAATATTGTTGTATGTACTGCACCAATTTTGGAGCAGGCAAAAATTGAAAAAAATGCCTCCGGAACCATAGGTAAATAAACTGCTATAACATCGCCTTTTTTAATACCTGCATCTAGCAGTGAACAAGCAACTAAGTTTACCTCGTATGCAAGCTGTCGATATGAAATCTTCCTTATGTCTCCTTTCTCATTTTCGAAAATATATGCAATTTTATCTGGTTGATTTTTTGCATGTCTGTCAATTACGTTGCTCATTATATTGCATTTGCCATTTATAAACCACCTTGTCCATGGAATTCCATTTGATGAGTCAAAAATTTGGTCATACTTCTTAAACCATTCTAAATTAAGATCCTCATTTACTGCATTCCAATACCATTCAATATTTTCGTTGGACTTTTGTACAAGCTGAATATAATCTGCAATACCATGCTTTCTCATAAAGTGAGAAATATTACTATGGATATTATTCTCATTACTAGTGGTATATAAAGAAGAGTTGCTATTATTATTAGACAACAGATTTCAACTTGTACCTGACATAATTGTAAATATTTACTTATATATAGAAAATAGAATTATTAAAAGTGATTGTTTTGAATTACTGCGTGTTTGTTGTTTGTATATCAGAACAGCAAACGTTGGATATAGTGATTGTAATTACTTCTTTATATGTAATATACAATGAATAATATACCTTGTAATAAAAAGGTAATTGTAAATACATTGTATAAAGCAAACATGGTTAAAATATAGAAAGTTTATTTGTATATTTGATATCGTATAGGTCTTGTGATCGAAGAGATACGGTACGATTTCAAAGAATATCAAAAGCATGCTGACGATTTTATTCGTGATTTGATCAAGTTAATGATAATTTCAAAGATGAATTCTACGTTTAAGAACTCCTTATCAAGAGACAATTTTATAAATCTGATAAAACAAATTCCCGGCTGTGAGGCACATATTGTAAAATATGGACGACCGATTTTATATGTAAAATACAAAGATATGGAATTTACCGATCAAAAGGTTACTTCACAATTCGTTAGAATAAATGATCATGTAGTTGATGTAACAGTGGAATCCATATTTGGAGAGTTTGTAAGAAACTTTGATAAAATGGCATCCACTCCAGAAAGCAGAGTTACATGGGGTATAGTCAAGGAAACCGATTTGGTAGTAAATCCGCTCTTCGTATTGCTTAATTCATTCATAAATGCAGTAAATGAATTAACATTGCTTGACCCAAATAATCCTGATAGTCTGATGAGAAAAAAATTTGGAATTAGAAATGTTAATGTTTCAAAAAATGCAATACAGTTAGAATTTATGATTGATGGTCAGCTAAATATAATGGAATTGAATGCATCCAAAAAAATAAAAGATCATGTGATAGTTTTGTTATTTACAGGTTCTCAAATTGCTAAAACTCTGGTTTCTATAATGAAGCAGTAGAAAACCTCAAAATTACTCCACACACCTATTTTTACTCGCTAATATTATTTGTAAATAAATAAATAAACAAAATATGCATGAGAATATATATGCCTTCTATGCTTGGTGAATATGCAATTGACTCAAACTAGTAGTTAGATACATACTTTGTAATTTCTCAACAACTTAATTTAAAATCGTGTGTTAGTTATAAGCCACCATTGTGAAGCAGTGCTGCGAATAAAAGTATTAATATAGACAGAATCACAGTAATCCTGCCAAGAGAAATTATTTTTGAACGTATGGATTGAACATATATGTTGCCAGCATTTTCTACTTCGATTTTTCTTTCTGCCTCTGTATTGAGGATTTTAACATGCACAGCATAGGTTGAGATAGTTGTTACCACTAGAATGATTTTGATCAATAAGATTATACCATACTTCGTATCAAGGAGTAAGCTAGGTTCTTCAAAGAACGAACGCGAATTATAAATGCCGGTTATTATCAAGATCCCGAAAGATGGCATTGCAATCTTATTAAATTGCCTGCCAATTTTAATCATAAGGGTAACACGTTCTTCTACTGTTTTTGTAATCGTTTTGAGCATAGGTGAAAGAACTATGCCGAGGAAAATTGACCCTCCTACCCATATCGAAGCGCAAGTTAGATGTAACCACATGATCAGGCTATCGGTAAAGGACATCTACTATTACTAATGATGTATCATAGTATATTATACATGCTGCCGAAATAAGAAAAGGTTTTAATTCACTTCATATTCAGCTAGCATAGAAGGATTCCATGTTTCTAAGCAGGCGCAGGATGATTCTTATTGGAGTAATTGGAGCAATTGTCGTCATAATTATTCTGCTTCCACAGATTCTTACCATCACATTACCTCCTAATGTAAATAGTGTTAATATAAATCTCTCAAATGTAGAAATGGTAAACCCAAATATTGCAAATGATAGTGGCAGAATTGAGTTAAATGTTTATTTTAATGTTTATAACCCAACTCAGCAGGTATTGACAACATCGAAGATTGAATACCAGTTATTTGCAAACGGCACCCCGCTGGGATCAGGAATTTTGTCCTATGAGGATATTCCGCTTAATGGAAGGCCTCAGCTTTATTATAATTCGACAACACCATTAAAATCAACATTTGAAGTAACTTACTCAAATACTAGTGCCCCAATCTTCAAACTATTATCTAATCCCCAAACAGCAAAGCAGGTAAAATGGAGTGCGACAGGTGAGGCGCAGATAGAATCTGGGTTTAGCTCTCTTCCAAAGCAATTTAATAGCGAGCTTTAAATTAAGATATTACAGGATAAATACCTGCTATAAAAATATGTGTGTCCTATGATCTCAGAGAAATCAAAGAATACCGCTATAGTATTTTTCTTTTCTTCTTTTTACTATTCTCAGAAGGGCATTCTAAGTATTTTATGCGATTATGAATATTTTCTCTTATACGATCGCAATATGTGTATGTATGCTACAGTTGAAAAATCATTCTATGAAATAGAGATATACACGTATACAAAGTAATCTTATTCAAGGACTATCAGATCTTTTGTGAATGTATTAAGATTCGTTACATTTCCATTATCATAGGCATTGACTATGATGCTATCTTCTATCCTTACACCAAACTTGTCTTTAAAATATATTCCCGGTTCAATTGTTATGGCCATATTTGTTTTCAATACTTCTTGGTTTTTTATTCGTAACCATGGTGGCTCGTGGACGTCAAGACCAATTCCGTGTCCCGTAGAGTGTATAAAGTATTTTGCATAGCCGGATTCCTCTATTACATTTCTGCATGCAGTATCAACATCACCACATATGCTGCCATCATTTACTGCATTTATTCCTGCCTGCTGAGATTGTCTAACGATGTCATATACCTTTTTCATTTCTGACGTAGCTGAAACTAGGGCAAAAGTCCTGGTTGCATCAGCTATATAACCCCCGTATCTCAAAGTAAGGTCCACTACAATCATATCGCCTTTCATGAATTTCCGATCGGAAACTTCTGCATGTGGTAAGGCACTATTTGGACCTCCTGCGATGATTAATGGATTCAACGTTGATCGGTAATATGGCGGAGTGGCACCCATTTTCATAGCTTCAAAAATTAATTTCGCTTGCAGATCGCGTTCTGACAATCCAATCTTGATCTCTTCTGTGCAAATCTGATAAAGAGTATCTAAAATTCTGGCCGCTTTTGAAATAGTTTTAATTTCTTCTTGATCTTTAATTCTTCGGATCTGAAAAAATGGTTCGCTATTTACAACAAATGACTTTCTACCAATTTTATTTTGAACTGCTTCGATGCTATGATAATCATCACAGTCCGTACATATTACTTTTCCGCTGAGTTCAGAAATAACAGAAGAAATCATGTCACCACCCCTTTCTGTTGGAATGATCTCGCAATCCTTGGATGATTGTTGAGCTCTATCTATTTCTAATTTAGGTGTAATTATTTTAGTTTTATCCTCATTATTAATAGGACAAATGGCAACTGCTTCTCCCCAGAATTGAGTAAGATAAAAAACATTTTCGGGTTGAAATGCAGCTACAGCATTATATCCAATTTTGCTAATCTGTTGCAAAAGTTTAGAGCGCCGCTCTTTCACAGTCAATGACATTAGTAGCAATACATATTGTCCCTGTCAGTTTTATGACCTTTGCTGATCAAAGTAATTATAAATATCGGAGGCATGCCCGTCTAATTGAAGAAGTAGCATGGAATATTTGGTAATGCTTCCTGGCCCAACTAATGTACCTAACAAAGTTATGAATGCAATGCTTGAACCCATAATTAATCACAGAAGTGATGATTTTCGTATATTGTACAAAGCTATTGTAGAAAAAACTCAAGAGGTATTCCAGACAAATGGTGATATCATTTTACTAACCACTTCTGGAACTGGGGTAGTAGAAGCATCCGTTATTAACCTAATCAGAAAAGGTGACAAAGTAATTATCCCTGTTAACGGTGAATTTGGTATGCGGCTTGCAGATTTGATTGAAAGCTGGGGCGGCCAGGCGATCAGGGTTAAATCACCATTTGGTGAAAATCCTCCATTTGAGAAGATCGAAGAAGCTTTTGATCAAAACAAAGATGTCAAGGCAATATATGCAGTTTACAATGAAACATCTACTGGTACTACACTTCGATATATGGATAAGATAGGAGAACTATGCAGCAGAAATGGCACATTTTTTGTTGCGGATGCTGTTTCTATTCTTGGCGGTGATGAATTACCAGTTGATAAATGGAATATAGATATCTGTGTAACGGCCTCACAAAAGGCATTAGCTGCTCCACCAGGGATTTCACCAATATCAATTAGCTCAAGAGCTAAGAAATATATGCAGTCTAACCCTCCACCAACTCTGTACCTTAATCTAAAAAGGTATTTCAAATATTATGAGGAAAACTTTGAAACGCCATTCACTCCAGCTCTTCCTCTCTTTTATGCATTCAATGAAGCACTGAATATAATTGTGCAAGAGGGAATGGACAATAGAATCAAACGTCATAAGATATGTGCAGAAGCATTTTATGCAGGTTTGAACGCAATGGGGCTGACTTCATTTGCAAAGTCAGATGCTCGAAGCAATGTGGTAATATCAGTTAATTATCTCCCAGGGATGGATGACAAGAAGTTCAGAACTTTACTGTCACAGCAGTTCAAGGTTCTGGTTGCAGGCGGTTTTGGTGAGCTTAAAGGCAAGGTATTCAGAATCGGATCTATGGGAGAAGTCAACAAATACCATGTCATGAGAACACTATCATCTATTGCCTCTTCCATTAATATGCTCGGATTAAATGCAAATCCGGAAGCAACTTCTGTTGCATTTGAAAAAATGAAATCATTATCGTAGCCCAATTAGTTATATACATCACATTATTGGTTCGTTAACTGAAGTGAGCAGTAACTGAGTCTAAATTCAATGTCCAGTTGCATTCTAGTAGATATATATACATATTGGACTGATAATCACTAAAGATCTAAGTCACTACTATTGCAACTTTTCCTTCTCAACAGGTCTCCGTATTACATTTTATGAACCAACCTAATTGCAGTTCATTATCGGATTAGACAAGTAAGAATGTATTAGCTATACTGTGCTACTTTAAAAGATATTTTTATAGTATGTTCATTAATTCAAAACCCTCATGTATGAAGCAGCAAAACCCAAAGCATTAATATATTATTTAGATATTAATATATGTGTAGTCGCACTGTGATTTCTTCTTATAGTGTTTATATGTTTCCATTGTTCCCGGAAACAAATGTCATTATTGAGGGACTGCTGTCACAGTGCGATTATATTTTGTGTAAAATATGATGTTATACATTGTAATAGTTATATTCTTATACTCTATCTAGTTGAGTAATATCCTAAAGCTTTACGTGTAAAAGATCAGATAGTTTGATATGCTATAAGAGTAGTTGGACATGAATGTAAAAGTATGTTCTATACTGATGAATGTGACTAACTTCGATAAATGCTAGTCAATTAATGTCCATTCTTTGTATATATCTCTGGAGTAAATAAGACTAGAATGACAACAATAGTTGGGATAAAAACGAAGGAAGGCGTTGTACTCGGCTCTGATAGAAGAGCAAGCAAGGGCTTTTTCATAGGTTCAAAGATAACGCAAAAAATAGCAAAAATAGATGATACTTTAGCAGTAGCAATAGCAGGACAGTTATCAGATGCAGAGTATATGATTAAAGTTGCAAAAGCTGAGAGGAGGCTAATGGAATTAAGAAGAGGTTTCCCACTTACAGTAAAAGAATCTGCTAGACTCATTGCGAATCTTGCATATTCTGGTCTTAAGAACTATCAGCCATATTTTGTGGAACTATTAGTGGCTGGTGTGGACCAAGAAGGTGGACATATATTGGCAGCAGATATGAGCGGTGCAATAACAGACGAAGATTTCGCATCTTCAGGTTCTGGGTCACCTATAGCATATGGTGTTCTCGAAAGTGCATACACTAAGGACATTACTAATGAACAGGCAAAACAAATTGCCACTAAGGCTGTAGCAGCAGCAATGGAACGAGACCCTGGATCAGGAAATGGTATAGATGTATTAGTGATTCCAAACGTGCTAGTAGTCAAAGAGGAAAACAAGGGAGTGAGTTATTAGAAGTGGCAGAAAGTAGTACTGGAAGTAGTAGTATTGGTTTTGGTAACACTAAATATCCTTACTATTATGGTCCTGAAGGCAGATTAGTATTAGATGAGAGACCCAATAATGGCCGATTAATCAAAATATCAAGAACAAAAGAAAAACGAGGAGGTGAGTGATAGAATTGTCAGAAAACGGTAGTGGTTTTGGTAATAATAGTAGATTTCCTTACTACTATGGTCCTGGAGGTAGGTTGGTACTAGTAGATAGCGCTTTAGAAGCTGTTAACAAGGGTTCAACAACAATTGGAATCAAAACTCCAGCCTTTGCCTTGTTGTCCAGTCACATTAAGCCAACCAAACCCTTAGTAGACCCTGCTGAAAAAATATTTACAATTGATGAACACATAGGTGCTACAGGCTCAGGATATATAGGCGACATATTGCAGCTAATTGATGAAATACAATTAGCAGCGCAGAAACATAGACTTACCTATGAGAGTCCAATTGATGTCCACTCACTTGCAAAGCATCTCAGTTCCTACTTACACAACTATACAATTTATGCAGTTAGACCCCAGGCAGCCTCAATAATAATCACTGGGAAAGATCAGACTGGAGTTCAGCTGTATCAAGTAGATCCAAGTGGAACTTTCTTTAGGGGAGCAGGATTTGCAATAGGTCAATATTCAGACATAGCATTAGATGTTATACAGAAAGAGTATAGCATAGAGATGGATGTAGAGCAAGCTCTACAATTAAGCAACAAGGCAATAGAGAAAGCATTAGGAGAAAGACCAATGGTAGAGACTGGAATCATTACAACTAAAGATGGTTCATTTAAGAAGGTAGTAAATAATTAGCCTGAAACCACTTGGACAAGCGTTAGTGGATACATATACTACCAGGAACATCATTATATGTATCTCCTTTTCAATTTTTGAAAAATTTTGGTATTAAATTACGAAAATTTTGAATTGAAAAACTTTGGCATGTTGCTTGCGGCTATACAATAACTAACTATGTAATGCCGCCATCATGGGGCGGTGCCCATCTATAGTGCTTTGTCAGAAAAACGCCGCCTGACACAGCGACGTGGTTTATCTCAAGCCAACTATCACCATCTTTAACTCCAAGATGTTTTGCCATATTAGAATCGATAATGACATAGATCCTATTTCCATCATACCGGGCGTTCTGAACAACGGCCTTGGGGTATGTTGTTGTACGACTAGTATTAGTATTAGTACCGGTTGCGGTTATGGTGGTAGTAGTATTGTTAGTAGCGTTTGCTTGCGCAGTTGTTTGTTTGTCTGCGCGTGCATTCATATTCATATTCGGTTCCGGTTCCTGCTCCGGCTCGGCC
>JBJMFM010000122.1:0-5151 GCA_045808425.1 Nitrososphaeraceae archaeon
CCATAAGTATAATCAAGAAATATTCGCTTGTAAAGACAGGTATCTTCAGCTTCTTTCTCTATCCTTTCGAATAAGCCTTCAGGTGCATTAGGAGTTGAAACCATCACTATATACGGATTTGATTTTGCAATATACCTCTCAGAAACATCCCTTGCATCTTGCTGCTGTCCTGGAGGAAAAAAGTCGGCTTCGTCCAATAGTATGAATGAGACATTAGGTAATCCTCTCATAGCATCTAAATGATGCGATGGAAATGCTTCTATCTTTACACCGTTTAAGTCAATTACCGTTTCTTTACTGTCAAATGCAGCAGTAATCCCTTTGCTATTCGAGAATAGCTTTTTCATTCTGTCTATGAGAGCAATAGCCAAGTCTATCCTTGGGCCTGTGACAATACACATTTGGGAACCTGATAATGCGTTATCTTTCAGACACAGCCATGCCATAAACCGAAGCATGAATTCTGAGATGCCTAAACCAGTTGATTTCTTAATCCATAGCTGTTTCTTGTTAGGATTAATGTTACCACTTTCTATAACAGATGAAGATGCAATCAATAAATCAAAGATTATTTTCTGGTAATCATAGAGTGGCTTATCCATCTTTATCAGGTAAACCAATAATATGGTTAAAACAGCATTCTCCGTTTGTCTTAATATCTTCGTGTTTGTGTTCTTCAACATTCCATATCCAGAACGGTTTGTTCATTAGTATTTCCGATAATTTGGATTGTTGATGAAATGTTGTCTCTAGACTAAGTCTTTTCTTGAGGTCTTTGAACGTCAACTATATGTTTATGTAATATCTTTAGCTTTATCTTTTGCTCAAATATTCTATTTCATCTGACACTATACTGCAGTATTTTTATTATCATCATATAATTCCTTATCATATGATTTCTTAAGCCAAATAGGAGTCACAATAGTAGTTACTGCTACCATTATAATCAAAGTAGTATAGATATCAGTAGATAATGCTCCTGATGTCACCCCAACCCCTGCCACGATTAAGCCTACTTCTCCTCTTGAAATCATCCCAATTCCGACTTTCATAGCTTTGCTCTTGTTTTTCAAAAATATCAATGAAGGAGCACCACAGCCAATTAGTTTTGTGAAAATAGCTATAGATATGATGATGCCTGAAAGAAAAAGGACGTTAAGGTTAACTCCACGAAGATCTACTTGAGCCCCAATTATTGCAAAGAATAATGGGGCAAATATTATTTGTAATTTTTCAACATATTCCTCAACTCTTTTTATTAATTTCGTACTAGCTACTGCCATACCTACTGCAAAAGCTCCAACAATAGGCGATAGGCCTATAAATGCAGCCACAGCAGCCGCTCCAAAGAAACTCGCTGTTGTGATACCTTCTATACTACCTTTGGATTTCCAAAGTTTTTCTACATGTAGAATCCTTGGAACTATGATAACAGAACCAATCAACAACGCAGCAAATAGACCTAAAATCTTAAGCACAAGAAAAATTATATCGACAATGTCAGGAGAGGTATTTCCTGTCTGCACCATGGTAGTAACGACAGATAGCGCTGCAATGGCAAGTATGTCATCTACTATAGCGGCTCCTAAAATTAATCTCGCTTCTTTTGATTGCATCCTTCCTAGTTCTGTTAATACCTGAATTGATATCGCAATACTAGTAGCAGTCAGAGCAGTAGCAACTAGCAAGGATTCCAATGTTTTAAAACCAAGAGCTACAAACACAAAATAACCAACAAAAAAAGGAACAATAACTCCTATAGAACCTACAGTAAAGGAAGCAGCGCCACCTTTCATAAACTCCCTTGGAGTAATTTCTAGTCCTGCAATGAACAAAATAACTATAGCAGATAGTTCGCCTATATGCAGCACGGTCTCATCAAGAACAACAAGGGGTTTTCCATCAAAAAATGGTAGAGCACCTAATGCAAAAGGACCTACAATAATACCAGCCAAAAGTTCACCCAATACAACAGGCATTTTTATCCTGTGGAAAAGCTCAGCAAATAGCTTTGAAGCAAATAACAATATCCCCAATGTCAGAACAATGTGAAGAATAGCTACTGATCCTTCTGTTGCCACTGCTATATGCCCAAGCTTTATGATTCCATATTATAACTAAAAGTGTATCTCCAAACGTTGCAATCTATCATAGACAATGATAATAACGACTTTGGGTTTTAGCTTGTTATCATTAAGTTAACCAACCAATCAACTAGCTAAAATAAACATGGTGGAGATTCTTGTCTTGTGTTATCCTCATTAGATTCATAGAGATAGCCCAGCACGGTATCTGCAGTATCTCCTGGTGGTGTGTGAGACTTTGCCAAGACGACTATCAAGCGATTGGCTTCATAAATCCTGATAACTCTTATCTTGTCATATTCAGAAATATCCCATAGATGTTTTCCGATCATTTGCGTTGATTTTTCTTCTTCCTCCTCTTCTTCTACGACAGCCTTATCTGTTGTTTTAGATTTGAGGTCTAGCCTTGATCTAACAATTTCGATGAAGGAGCTATCAATCTTTGCATCAGGAGCAATAAATATATCTGATGTCCTGCTGTCCGAATTTATAGTAAAAACAGCCAATATCTTTTCGTCTACTTCTACTATGTGTTTAATCTTTTCATAGGATAACAACAATGTTTTGAAGTCCAGGAGAATATACACAAAGACATTTAAAATCATTTTGTCTGTAGATGTGCCATATCATACTAGTATAATGATATAATTCACTGTGTTTAAAATATGCACGTTCTTTGGTGCCATCTTTAAAAGACTGCATTTGTTGTCGGTGTCATTTTGGTAGTTTGTTGTTCTTCCTGCTCTTCCTCTAGCTGATCTTCATCATCTTCATCATAATCAGGCTCTTTTGATTCTTCTTTTTTATGTTCATCACTATTACTAGAAGAAGCCGTTTTTAGATTCTCTTTGGACTTAGAAGATACAAACCTAATAGCATCATCAACTACAGTAGCATTAGATGGTAACATTGCAGAACCGTTATAAGTCAAAATACATTATGTCATCCATGAATATAGGTAATGTTGGTGGCCCAGAGGACGATAGAAGGCAACTAAGGATAAGAATAATGAGAGAACTCTGTGCTAAAGATACTTATGCGAGAAATAATAATCGCCCTATTGCCTTTCCGATAGACGATGATTTACGTGGTGGATTTGACATGCAGTACCTTAATCAAGAGCTTCCAATATTTGAAAGAGAAACTGGTTACATACGAGTTTTTGATAATGGACATATTAGTCTTACAGCACAAGGAAGAGAACACTGCAATAATCCTGATGAAGCTTTTTAGTTAATGTCTGAGTTGACAGAACCAAAATAACAATATCTGTATATGCAAGATGCTAGCAGTTCATTTCTAAAATACCTCATTTGTAGTCATTGATGTATAATTTATTTCCCTGGGTTCTTCATGAAGATCATCTTCATTTGATTCTTCTTTAATATCTGCAGGCGATTGAGATGCTTTCTGTTTCTCGTTGGACCTATTAGATACAAATCCTATAGCATCATCTACCACAGTAGCATTTGTAAGTAGTTCAAGCTTCATGGAATAGCACTCCTTTGCCAAAGACAATGCCAGTATCCTTTCTCTTTTATCTTCTGCATTATGCGCTGTATCCCATGCTTCTTTTGTTATTGCATTCAATCCAACCATACATTTCTCATACTCTTCTGGCAGCCTTTCGTCAATGTATCTTTTGATGTTAGTCTTGGCTTGATTTCTCAAATACTATATATCTCTATTTACTGTAGCCAGTCCAACTTGCAATACTTGAGATATCTCCCTTTGGCTGTATCCTTTGCTGCAAACGTATGTATTAGATAGCAACTTCAAAATGATAAAACTTTAGTGCTAATCTAAATGCATCGAATATATCATTATATGATGTTGCTTCTTTATCTAGAGTACCATCATTATCTACAGCTGTTCTAAGTGAAGTTATCAGTTTATCAAACCTATCAGGATTGATAGCTATTCTACCACCATCTGATTCTAATATCATTTTGCAATGACCCAGCATAGCTTTGTATTCTGAATTGAAATTGACAGGAACAATCTTCATATTTTCACTCCAGTTGTCACCTAATTTCTCCGATTTGTATCTGGCAATCACTTTATCATAATCTGCATCTTCACCTATCTGGTGGCTAGTTAGGCACTATGTATGTGTGTTGGCATTATTATTAAATACTGCTTTAGTTCTTGCATAAACTGAATGGAAATAATTATACTAGGAGCAGGTTATGCTGGGATATTTGCAGCAGCCAATCTGTGTAAACATTCAGGTATAAAAGTTACCCTCATAGACAAAAATCCTTATCATCAGTTATTGCAACAAACTCATACTGTAGCATCTGGCATAAAAAAACCGAGAGATCATCGAGATAGGATTCTCTAGGAATATGATGAGCAATGGGATCAATTCAAAAGAAAGAATTCTTATCTGAAGTTGATAGGGAATTATTAAAAGTGCTTCTGAATCCTAATGGTAGATCCTCTTCTATGCTTTTATCAAAGAAACTTGGGATTCCTAAAACCACAATTCAGCGTAGGCGTAAACGATTGGAAAAAGAATTCCTGCAATTATCATATTCACTAAACCTACAAAAATTCGGATGGCGTCGTGTTGATTTGCTAATTGCTACAAGATATGGAAAGACCAGTTCTGTGGCAAAACAGTTATTATCAAATGAAGAGGTAACATACGTCGGTAAAAGCATAGGCGAGCATACTATTGATCTAAGAGCAGAGATAATTATCAAGGACAATTCGCAGTTACTTGATATACTTGAAAAAGTAAAGGCTATGGACGGTGTCAATGATACAATTTGGAGTGAAATTGTTGAGGTGGTGGGAAGAAAGAGATCTATCCAGAGTAAAATTATTGACCAGCTCTGAAGCAAACAGAATTCTGTACAAAGAAAAACAAGTAAGCAGGCATTGTAAATATGCGCTGCAATTATATATTTCTGAACATTATGTAAGCATATTCTGTATATCATGATTAGTCTTTTAACCTAGTTATTGACTATTTTGTGACTTTTATATTCATTATAATAATAGACAGCTTGGCCCTATTTGTTTCATATATATGGTTCACATATAGTGCTTGATGATAACT
>JBJMFM010000123.1:0-19165 GCA_045808425.1 Nitrososphaeraceae archaeon
CCAGGAAGACCGCCGCTATGGTGGGGCATATTCCATCAAACAGCTGACGTACCAGAAGCCCTTGTACAAGGTAAAGAGATGATATATTTATCATGGTTCTTACACAATCTTGCGTATAATCCAGCTGCAATAACACAGGCGGATATCAATGAATATGTTAGCCATTATTCTGCTCCAGGCGCAATGCGTGCTGGATTTGAGTATTATCGGGCTTTTCCTCAGGATGCGATTCAAAATATGAATTATTCTAAGACTAAGCTTACAATGCCAGTATTGGCGCTAGGAGGAGGGTATATTCCAACATTCGGAGGTAATATTACTATGCCTACTATCATATATGGGATGAAAATATTAGCTCAAAATGTTCAGGCTATTACAGTTCCAAATTCAGGTCATTTTATTCCAGAAGAGCAGCCAGATTTTGTAGTAGATCAGCTACTCAAATTCTTTAGAAGCACTACTAAGTAATTCTACTACTACAGAAACTAGTAAATGAGAATTCCCATAATTCTGCAATTGTATTATCACATTACATCTTTCACCATAATGACTATGTCAGAGCTGCTCTTTAGCCTACTCCGTTAACCCCCTCGATCTCTCTATTTTTTGGTAGTAAATGAGTTAACAAAATCTTCTGTAGATAATAGTGCATGACCGTAAGTAGGGAAGTTAATTTCGACAGTTGCTTTAATCTCGTCTCAGTTAAATGCAGCAATATATTAAGAAGCTTTTTATCATATAACATCTGAAGCCCTAGAAATTCTCGAGCTTCAAATCTGTGTATATTCGATTTCCGTCTATTATTGGAATACTCATACTAGCTCTAACTAACCGTACATTATGTCCTGTCCAACGTGAGTTTGGCCTTGTGTTTGCTGTTGCTGTTGTTGCTGTTGTTGCTGATATTGCTGTTGCTGTTGTTGCTGTTCACGTATTGATCGCATTATTTCTTCCATTCTACGTTTTACATTTGCTCCTTGTTCCCTTAGTTTTTGAGTGTCTATCTTCAAGGTCTCGTCATTTGTAGTTTTAGCAACTGACTCCAATAGAATTGCAGCTCCTTCTGGATCAGGTATCCCGCTGCTGGCAAGTACGAGCAAAGCCTTACAAGCGATACCATTTGATAAACATGCAGATAATAACCCTCCGGCTATCCCTCCTATAAAGGCGGTATTAGCATAAAATGGCGCGCCATCTGCGGGTTCTTGTCGATTTTTATCTGCCGGATTAATATTGTTATCAGTAGTATTATTATTACTATCATCGTGAAGAAGATTAGCTGCATCTGCTGATTTACCGTCGCTTGACAATATCATAGGTGTCCTCTTTGAATCAGGTAAACCTTCTACTGCAATGCCATCAAGTACCATAACTTCTTTTACTCTATTATCCAATCCCCATTTCATAACTGTATTTAGAACAGAATACATTCCTTGAATCATTATAGGAGCTTCGCATACCAACACACAAACATTTCCTTCTTTATTTGAATACAAACGAAATGGATGCCTGAGCTTCCCTCCAACATATATGACACCAGGTGCTATGTGCTCTGATTCGACACATGCTATCTGGTACATGTTTAATTTGTCTATAATATAGCTAGTGCTAATGGATCCTACTAGACCCGGCCCCGGAAAACCTGCAATTAGAATGGGAGAATTTAGTTTTTTGTTTCTTTGTATGACCTTAGATAAGGGCTTGACCCTAGTTTTACTTTCGATAGCATAATGGTTATTATCTATATCGCTATGAGCAGTAACGATTGTTTTTCCTGTAGTTCTCATTATTTGTCTTGGCAATATGTAAAATTATTGTGATTAACAGCATAAAGACTTTGCCATGGCTTTTAGTGCATTTTTTTATTATCTTACAAATGTCAAGCTCTATTACTGAAAGGTTTTGACTGCTAGACTGTTTTTATTGCGTCCGCCGTATCAAGGTACTATTTTTCTCTGTTGTTGCTAGCTCTATATGTATATGGTGGAATTGGTTAGCTCGCTGTTCTTATCAACTGTTGACTTGACGATTGCAAATGACACAAAAAAATTTTTATTGTCAGAGCAATCAGCATGATGCTGGATCATCCTATGTATGAAGGTGTAGATAGTGAACCAAAAACGTAAAGCAGACCGTCGCGAGATGCTATAAACATCATACCCTTTGCTATAGCCGGTGAAGAGTCAACCATGCTCATTGTTGGGAATTTCCAAGTTTGTCTGCCTGTGTTAATATCTATTCCGTAAATATGTGAATCCAAGGAACCAAAAAAAATTGTGCCACCGTATTCAGACAGACACGGTGATGACCATATCCTATCTGTGGTTTCGAAATCCCATATCTTTGAACCATCGTTGACTCTAAAGCAGTATATCCTATTATCTGATGTGGCAAAGAAGACCTTATCTTTTATCGTAGCAGGAGATGCCATAACAGGTTTTGAGATATGTTTACTCCATTTTATCTTGCCAGTTGACTGGTTCAAACAAATCATCCCCCCACCGTAAGTGCCTATGAATATGGAAGAAGAACTTTGAACTTCATCATCACAAGATAAACAAGGGCTTGACGATCTTACCTTACCGTTCAACTTTGTTTTCCAAAGCAATTTTCCGTCTATATCAAGACAATAAAGGAATCCATCGTCAGAACCTATGAAAATCTCCTTTCCGTTATAGGATGCAGAAGACCATACTTCACCATCTGTTTCAAAGAGCCATCTAACATTGCCGCTATGTCCGTCTATAGCATGAATACCCTTTTTGATAGAACCAATAACTATTACCATATCATCTACAAGACATGGAGAAGAGAAGACATCTCCTGAAATTTCATAGCACCAAAGCTGTCTCCCATCCTCTGTACTCATTCCGAGCACAAAATTTTGCCCTATAGACGATGTACCTTTAATCCAGGAATCATATGTGGCGGCTACTAAAATACCATCGTGAACTAACGGAGACGACACTATAGGACTACTTACATTTGAATGCCATTTTATCCGCTTCTGAAATGAATTTACTGCAAAAATTCGTCCTGTTATAGTTGAAATATATATCGTCCCATCTTCAAAAACTGGAGAAGACACAGCAGGTCCTACTTCCATTACCTCTAAGAGTGATGGTTTAGAAGAAATCTTGGATGCAGAAATACCAGTCCTCATAGAACTTCCCCGAAACATTTTCCATGAATTTTTATCAGATATTGACAATGACTGTCTGCTATTAATCGTAGTATTAATGACAATATGAACTACTAAAGTTTTTTTATCAAACTTGAATACAGTATATCAGTATATGATACTTTGGAAATTAGCTTTGGGTATATTCTTGTTGTCAATTTAAAGAAACTGCAGCTGAGCCTTGCTTGAAGAGTTAGTAAAGCAGTTTATGCTGTTTGATAAGGCTAAGCCAATGTAATTTATTGGTAATCATGCAACCGCTTCTCTCGTTGGGATTCTATCTTTTTTGTAATTTCATTTTTGTGATCCTTTAAAATATGATCATCTGCACATCTATTGTGCATTATTCCTATATCACAAAATTCGCAGGATGTAACGAAGTCATTATTTTCAAACCTCTGCTCGCACAGTTTGCAAATCTCCGATCCTATCTCGAAGTCAGATAATGGTTTCAACCATCCCTCACGCCACAGAACTAATACCATGTTTTTGATCGTGTGTCCTCTTACTATTTTTGTATCTATGTGTAATATCTATTTACTTCATATTGCATGGCCGAGACTAATCGATCTAGTAGTAATTTCAGGTTATCATCACTGCCTTGGTATTAAAATTAATTGGTTGAGCAAATGACAATTGATAGCAATCTGGATCCCTAATATAAAAAAATCTCTCTCCCCATGGCGCATTGGTAGGCTCATTTTCAAAGGTTGCTAATTTATTCATATATTTGTCGTACTTCAATTGACAATAGAGTTTATCGACATCGTCCGTGTGAAAAATTATCCTACCAAAATCTGTACTCTTTCCAACACCAACATTTCTACTATTGTTGTTAGATTCTTTTAGCAATTCCAAGTTAAGGTAGGAGCTTAACTTATTCTTACCCGTGAATCGTCTTTTACCTTTGTTGTCTGGCATTCCAATTTCGAAGGTTGTAAATGAATCGTCTTTTGATCCTCCATAGACAGCTTTAAAACCTGGAATTGTAGAATAGAATTTACATGATCTTTCCATGTTCTTTATTAACAAGGTAATAGCTGATATTTTGTATACAAATACCATTTTGAAATAATACCTATTATAGCAGTAGTAACTCACCTTTTGTCTTTTTAAGTTGTCATTATTCTCAACCCTGTCTTTCGAAAGCACCTAGAAAAATTTGTGCCCTTGGCTCTTCTATCTATTATTATACATTTATGGTTTGATATTATTAGATCATATAAAATAAGAATAAAAAATAAGCCCTCGTCTGCAAAATACCAGGCCATTTCAAGCCAAAGACATGCCACAAATCCCACAATCACAACTCAGGTTCTAAAATTTATATGACATGAACTAGACAAGATTTGTTGTTTGGTCGATATACAGTTTGCTTAACACTTATGCCAGTATGGTCCTATTTCTCTCTCTTTTAATGAACATGGATATGATTACTAGTCAAATAGTTCTAAATCGTACCAAATATTTAGTTTGAAGTATTTCTTGGCATCTTTCATTATAGTTTACAGCAAGAGGATATTATACCCTAATAACAAGATATATCAAAACATTCCAGAACAGGTCTTTAGTTTAGTTATATATATTATTGAGAACCCCTGTCCATTTACACTTAACGTTGTTGTATGATGTAATTTTTAAAAATAATATCTGATGTTCGTTTTATGTATTTGTTAGTTGCAGTTATTGTTATTTGTAAGAAACCAGAGTATATTCATATTGAAGCTGATTTTGGGTGTTATAAACCTGTGCTCTAACAGGTAAAGGAATGTGCTGATCTATCCAAATGCGGCTAGTTTTAGAACCGATTGTATAAGCTAATACAAAAGTGTCAAAGGTTCCCGCAGTTGTTTGAATCTTTTCTCGAGCAATTACTTTTACAGGAATTGTGGCTACATTTGTGCTTATCGAATTCCATTCTGCTCCGACTACAAGGTATTCTGGTTGTAATGCAATATCTCTAATCTCAAGGATGGAAGATTCTATTGGTTCATAATATGGTATAAAATCTTGGCTGATAGAATGAGAAGCAGCATTAGTTAACTGTTGTCTTGACAAGAAGACTGTGCCTTGCTTACTATTACCGCTGGAAGATACATTTTGCGTACTTGTTGTGGAGGTTGATGGTTTTGTTCCATTAATAATATGAATGAGTACTTTCCAATCGTTATTATTAACGACACCATTAATTTCATCCTGAACAAATTGCATAGAAACAAATGAATTTATGAGCGAGCTATTTCCCCCTAAACTACTCCAAGGAGAGTCATGAGGTCCTATCCTAGTCAAAGAATAGCTTAGCATACTTCCTGGATGGATAGTTCCGCCTACTGTCCATAAATTAGAAGCGGTGGGAGGATTAAACAACGAAGGACCAGGACCTGAAAAACCACCATTCACAGCAATTATTATAATACTTACGCTTACCCCAAAACCTGCCATAATTCCAGACAGCAATAAAACCATACGTTTGCGAGACAAATATAATAGCATTATTGTTGGTAGCCTTATACAATGATAACTACCATTTTTGCTAGTATCTATCTCTAATTTCAATTCAGAGCAATATGATCGGCGGCGCTCATTTAGAGCATGTAAAGGATTTTGGATGGCAATATAGGGAATTGCAAAAAAGGCTTCTCAAATAGCATTTTTCGTTTCTTTAAATATGCTTTTCATATAGTTTCCGCTGCTTTTGTAGTCTGCCTGTCCACATACAGACATGCATATACTATTTAGTTTTTCTAGCTGACCATTTCTGATGGTGTGTCTAACTTTTGACCCAACAGCATTCCAATATATGCAAAATTGCTATTCATTATTGCATCAATATATTTTGGAAAAATAGAATCATCAATGCAAGAACCGTGCATCGGAAATACCATTTTTGGAGAGAGATTAGCAAGTCTTTTAGTTGTTTGCCTTACGGGTTCTTCGCTCGCAAAAATTCCTGCACCTCTATAAAGATTAACCATATCTCGTGACAGGTCGTCAGACGTTACTGGTTTACTATCTCCAGGCTGTATAAACAAATCAGAGGCAAAAAGTGACTTTGTCGTTTCTTCAAAAACCATCATACTATCCCAATGGTGTACATGTGGAGTCATAATAAACCTGAATCTCCTTTTTCCTGTCTTCAAGATTTCACTATCCCAAAATGAAATATGGTCTACTGGAACGTCATGCCAGCCAGTTAAATTTAATTTTGAAGTTAAATCACTACAGACCAATTTTGCATCAGCAGAATCAAGGAACGTCATGCCACCCCATTCATCACTCTCAAAATGCAAAAATGCCACATAGGTTAATTTTTGCAAAGGGATGACTTCTTTTACTTTTTCTTCTATTTTCTTATACATCCCTATCGGACCAGTATGGATAAGGATTGGCTGTTCGTCGTCAATCAAAAACTGATTAAAAGTAATTCCGTATGTATCTACAAAACCAGCTATTCTGTATATACCGTCACTAATTTCTGAAATTTTTACATCAATGTCTTTGGGTGTATTATAAGACTTGCTGACTTGCGGCATAGCCAAAACGAAGAGATAACGGAATTAAATAAAAGTGTTATTGGTTTTTTAAGGCATTCTCAACTATGTATAAAGATGAAAATTCAAATGAACCAACAAAAAGATAAAGTCCATTGGATCGAAGAGCACTAACTTATATTGAAGCAAGAGTACATCGCAATACCTATTATTTGTTTTGATAATGACTACACTCTTGTGGTCTATTCTCCTTAGCTTAATTATTGATCAAGTCTCTAGCTCAATCCCTGGTTGATATAACTATTTACTTATGAAACTATAGACTCTATATCAGTTGTTTAGCGTTGAGCTAAAACAGATATATGCGTATTTCAAATCTTAACATATGGATTTGAAATGAAATTATGTCTGCACAAGAAGACAAGATCAGTTCCACATCATCAACTTATCAACGTCAGACGATATTGAGTCTGTATAGTTCAGGAATAGAACGTGATGTAATCTCCAGGCAATTAGATATCAGCGTAGAGGAAATAGATAAGGTAATAGAGGAAGAAGAAGAAAGCAATAAACAGCAACAACAAGCAGGCGACATAAAGAATGCATTAGACGTTTCTTCTATAGGAAACTCGTTTTATCTTGATGCCATAGTTAATATTGACTTAGCTGTTGGAAATGCACAAACCAGAATGTGGAAAGCACTGAAATCAGGGGGAGTTCAGTTTGATATTTCAATGGAAGAAACGGATAAAATATTGCGTAAGTTTTCTAGATCAAAAGTCACCTTTGTAATTTTGCATATTGATCTAGTTGGATCCACTCAGCTATCAATGACATTACCTCTTGATAGGCTCATAACCATAATTCAAACATTTATTCAAGAAATGTCAACTGTAATAGCATTGTATGGTGGGTACGTCCTAAAGTATATAGGAGATGCGATTCTAGCATTCTTTATAACTAACTCTGATAATAACAGAGATGACAATCTCCAAAAAAGGCAGCAGCAGCAGCTGTACTTGCCCTGTGTAAATGCAGTTAATTGTGCCAGATCTATGATCAAAGTTATTGAAAACGGTATTAATCCAATTCTCAATCAATACGATTATCCTGAAATGAGCATACGTGTTGGAATAGATGTTGGTGAGACCGCATTAATACAATATGGATGGGATATACATGTATTGGATGGAAAACAGATAGTAAAGGAACCACATCACGATATTCTGGGTTATACTGTCAACGTTGCAGTAAAGATGACTAACCTTGCAAAACCTAATGGCCTAGTTATAGGTCAATCAGTATATGATATATTAGACGAAAAACAAAAGTCTACGTTCGAGGTGCTGAACGTTAATCCTAACTCATGGAATTATAGAGATGAAAAGACAGGAACTATTTATCACGTATACGGCAGCAAGGAACAGCCATAAGAGAAAATTTAATTTTGCTTGAAATTTGCTACGTAATGACTTGAGCAATAGATGCTATTCCATTATACTCTATTCTGTAATTCAAAAAGTCCTTCATCCAAGATGGTATCAAATCAGACCTAGAAATTAAAGGAAATAAATCACTTTATTGTAATAATGTGAAGGACATGAATTCTAAAAAAATCACAGTGGGCAAATACCGCCATTGCTACAGGTGACCTTATGGATGAAATTGTCAAGATAAAGAGTGAAGACGGCAGAAACATCATCGTTTATGGCGGTGCATCATTTGATTCTTCCTTGATTAAAGCAGGACTGGTTGACGAGTTTCATTTGTTCATTAATCCTACTGCAATTGGAAGCGGCATGACCATATTCAAAGACATAAACGAGATGCAAAAATTCACAAGTCAACAGCGTTTCGCTGCGGAATAGTTGAGCTTCACTATGAGCCAAATAGAGCTTCACAAAAATAATACCAGAACTGCCATCATACTCTTTTTCAACTATCTCGTGTATCTTCAAATAATTGCGCTCCCAAATAAGTGATGAACATAAATAGCGTAAAAGAAGAATTCACTCGTTACTAATGTGCAGATATTAAGAGATTCGCTATATTAACTAATATTTGTACAGTCTAATTAAAGCCATAAGAAGAAATAAGGTAGCAGAATAGAATTCTAGGTAACATCTGCCGTCGTTACTTTTTCTTTATTTTTTTCAGTATCTATACCTTGGGCTTCATTTGGATTCCTAGTATCGTGAAGCTTACCATGGTTAGCTTCATAACCAGCACAGCATCCATGTGGAGCAATAACATCTGAAACCTTTCCTAATACATCTGGACCATTATCCTCCACAAGCATGCATTTTCCACCACCAGCATTAATCCAATAAATACAGTTATAACAAAAGTACCCTTCATGCAAATTTGAATCTGCAAATTTATCATATTCTATATAAGAGGCTTTTAGTTTACTGAATTTCTGAAATTTTGAAAGGTTATCAATCGCTCCTACTTTTTCTTTAATTTTATCAGTTATTTTAGACATATCTTTTTAATTCACCACTACTACTCCTGCTACTCCTCTAGTTCTTCTTCTTCTTCTTTTATTAACGTGTCTCATCTTCATTAGCATCCCATAACGTACAAAGTCCATATGGCGCTATAACTCCAGACTGTTTATTGTATACATCAGGTCCATTATCTTCGACTATTGCACAATGATTGGGTTTGACAAAATAGGTACAGTTATAACAAAAGTAGCCAGTATGTAGGTCTGCATTCTTGAAGTGTTCAATTTCAAGGTAACCTGAACTAGCCTTAGATAATTTTGGATATTGTTTATCAGTTGGGATATTGTTAGTATTACTCATTTCTGTGTATTTTTCCTCCCTTAAACATATCAGTACAATATACACGCATGATATTAAACTGCTACAGAAGCTTTTTCTATTTCCGACGCTAATAAAAGCGATTAGAGGAATAAAGAGAAACTAATATGGCACCAATGCACTTATTGTTCATAATATTTTTCAATTTCAATTAAATAAGTCGGATTACCAGTTCCTTGTTTTAAATTACTGACAAATATTATTTATAATAGGCCTCATCTGTTATTTTTTATAACGTCGGTCTGATTCTCTGATAGGATAATCATTGGCACTCATATCACGAGTGCTCATCAGACCATTATCATTAAACTCCCAATGCTCGTTACCATGAGTACGCATCCATTGACCTGGATTAGCAGCATCTCTCCATTCATATTCAAAACGGACAGAAATACGGTTTCCGGTATAACACCAAAGCTCTTTCATCAGACGGTAATCAAGTTCCTTGGCCCATTTACGTCTTAGAAATTCTACTATAGCTTCTCTGCCGGTAAAGAACTCAGTGCGATTTCGCCATTTAGAATCAGGAGTATATGCTTGAGCTACAAGTTCTGGATTGCATGTATTCCAAGCATTTTCAGCAGCTTTAACCTTCAACCTGGCCTTCTCCTCATCAAATGGAGGTTTGATGTCAGTTGGTTTAGTGTTCACAGATGCATGTTTGGTTCGAACTTATATATGAAGATCTCATAACCTCTTTCTTCAAAAAAATACATATTGTTCATTTGTTATGGTCTGAAGACTTTAAGTTTCCATTTTGCAATTTCAGCTTGTTGCCTAGCAAGTTTCGCTTCTGTGTTAACCTTTTCTCGTTGTTTTTTATGTGTATATTCCTTATAATTCCGATAAGATACAATAACAACTCCCAACGCTGTGCTTGCTGCAAAGCCAATAACCCAAACTAATTCTATAATAGGGTAGGACAATTTGAATCTATGGTTAGACCATTATAAATATTGCAATATGCTATTTAAGCTGACTCTTGAGACCCTGCATAGTTATTATCCTTTGTTTCATATATTGGAAAAATACTATTAACATTAGAGCCTCATTATATCGTAACATGCAGTGATTGATAGATTTGTTGGATATCGTGGAACAGACATATCATAGTACATTGAATTAGCCTCAGATACGAGATATCAGTCGATATAAAATTATAATGGTTTTGCCTTTCAATTTTTTATGAAAAATATAAACGAAGTACATGATGTTCTTTCTGAAATTGATAAACATGGTGGATACTTCTTAGATTTTATAACTACAAGGCATATTCAGGCTGGTATCCTACGACTGCATGCTGGTGATAATGATACGCAAGAACCACATTCAGTCGACGAAGTTTATTATGTCATTCAGGGTAATGGCTTCATCGATCTAGATGGGAAGAATTGTGCGATCAAACAGGGAACATCCATCTTTGTTGCAGCAGGCACAGAGCACAGGTTCCATGGTAATGTTGAAGATCTTGTAGTGTTTTATGCTTTAGGAAGCGGTTAGTAACGGCGGCGAAAGCGCTATAGTTATGCAACCTCGGTACAATATCAATTTATACGCTGGAAAGCTGCTTGCAGCAGCCTAGATACATCATTCGATAACTGCACGATCAAACTTTTGCTATTTTAGTATGGATATTATTATGGTAGGATTGTCTACTATACTAATAGATAGTTTTATTGAAAATAAACTATTATAAATTTTAGTACAAACATAGCCATTTTATATATACTTAGTTTTTTTAGCTTAGCTTGTCATTGAGTATAAAAGAGCACAACTTCTTAAAGGAAATTTGTATGACTGCGCTATGCCTCGATAAAAATGTGAAGTTTGTTGGAGCAGTAGATAATAATGGAAAATTGCTTGCCGGAGAATTCAACAAGTATAAATTCTTTAGTAGCAACGATACTCTGACGATCAAATCAAGTATTTTTTATTTGCATTATTTGATACCAGCGTTAAATCATCAGCAAATTATGAAGAGTTCTTCTACTAAGTCAATTCACAACAACAATGTGTTTCTTTTTGATCTTGCAGACCTTGGGAATGCCGTATATCTGGCTGTTACTCCGTTGACAGAAAAAAAAGATAGATACCTATGTGTATATCTTGAATTATATTCATCATCGTCATCGTCAGAAATTATAGCCCATGAAGAGATAATTTCGAAGATAAGTGACATTCTTTAGTTACATCAAACCGGTCAATATATCAGAAGTCTTATTTATTATGGCTAACATGCAGGTGGTGTATATATAGTAGCCACAAGAAGATTCAGGATAAGTGAAGGATGTTCTTATTGTGATAACTTGCAATATTTAGAATAGATAAAACACACATATTATTTCTGAAAAGCCCGCGCAAATTTCGACTAATAGTATATATGCGATCAACTATAATACTTAATTATTATTATTATGAAACAAGATTCTCATTCAGATTCGGAGATAAAGAACATCTACAGATTGAAAAATATAGCTGTGGTGGGTATGTCAAAAAGTGAGGAAAAGGCAGGTCACTTTGTGCCCAAGTATCTTATAGAACATGGATATAACATAATTCCCGTAAATCCAACAATAACAGAGGTGCTCGGGAGAAAGTCGTATCCGACGATTGCAGATATACCAGAAAAAATAGATATCGTGGATATATTTAGAAGATCAGAAGATGTTCCTGCTGTAATAGATGATGCAATCAACAAAAAAGATGAAATCAGAGTAATTTGGATGCAATCAGGTATTTACAACGAGAATGCAGAAAAGAAAGCAAAACAAAATGCTATTGATGTTGTTTATAATAGATGTATGATGGAAGAACATAGACGATTGTTCTCTGGCGAGTAATACTGACACTCTTTTTATACCTAATCGTATATCTACAATTTAAGAAAGGCAGCTTTACTCTCCTCTAATTCTATTTTTATATGTAATAGCCCATCCTTGCATTGTCATATACGCGTTAAAATTAGTCTCAGGGAAATTGTAATATTAATTTATCACAGAACAAGAGGCTAAACTGATAAATTATTATAATCAAATAAGGCTATTGAAATATATCGTTGCCTGAATAAATACATACAATTCAATATGAATATGTATATATATAACAAATTTTTATGTAGCCTATTATTTATTACGTGGGTATGTGCAAACAAGAGCTTTAATTAGTTTTGCAGTTATAGCTGCTGTACTAATAATCGGAGCATCATCATTACGAGCTGTAACAAATACAATAAACAGCAGTAACAATAACCAATTTCTTCAGCAAGTGTTTGCTACTCATATGGATTCTGCTAATTCCACAGAAAAAACAATTTTGCACCAGAAAATAATACACTTTCACAACTGGAAACACAAAAACTTGGAAAATTATTTGTACGTCATTTAGCTGGAAATATTGAGGGAAACATATCTGCTCCATCAAAAATACTCCCTGATTATAGCGGAGCTCGTCGCCATATTTCTATACAAAACGACTAAAAGCAATAACTAGTATGCTATACAGCTAGCAATGAAGAATAGTATATGTTTTTATCAATAAACCAACTACCTAATAGAATACCTCCAGCAGATAAACCAGATCCTAAAGCTGCTCAAGCATTGCAGGAAGGTCTTGGTGGACAATTTGGAGAAATGAGGACAATGATGCAATATCTATTTCAAAATATGAATTTCAGGGGAGAAGCAAAAGCATACCAAGATTTGCTTAGATCTATTGCAACAGAAGAAATGGGACATGTAGAGCTAGTTTCAAATACAATCAATATGCTACTTGAAGGAGCATCATCTCCTCCACCAGCAGAGTTTGATAGTCAGCTTCCACTTTCAGTTGCATTAGAATCCCCTAACATTCATCATTTCCTAGTTGCTGGTCAAAGCTCTAGACCAGTAGATGCAGCCGGTAATCCTTGGTCTGCTACTTATGTATATGATAGCGGTAATCTGGTTTTGAATATGCTCTATAACTTGATGCTAGAAGCAACAGGGAGACTCCAAAAATGTAGGTTGTATCAGATGAGTAACAACAAAGCATATAGAGCAACTGTATCCTACCTAATAGTTAGAGACCTAGCTCATGAGAAAGTATTTGCTAAGGCATTAGAGACATTAGGAGTAAATTGGAATAAGACATTACCGATACCAAAATTGGATACTTCTAGCATGCCAGAAGTAAAGGAACTGGAGAGTAGAAACTTGCATAATCAACAATGGACATTTACAGAGGAAAGTTCAGGCTTATCGAAGATTTTCAATGGTTCTTCTCCATTTGGCGATGGAGGAGATCTTGAAGCGATTGAAGGCATTCCACAAGGAGCTGCAATACCAAATCTACCGGATGCGCCGCAAGAATTTGCATCAGGTCTTGACGGAGATCTCAAGAGACTAACGCAGCAAATACAACAGCAACAAGTGGCAAGATAACAAATAAACAGCATCATTAAGGACTGCGACTAAAGGGGTTAGAAGATAGAATGCTACTTCTAATTCAGCTAATAATTTAATTTAATTTTTCTCTAAAAATGTCGTCAAAAAACTTTGTTCGTTGTAATAGTGCTAGTATTTCTCCTGCTCCTTGTCTTCATAATTAGAGTCGACATTTATAGCCTGATTGCTGTAATCTGTATATTCTTTTTTTGTAGCATGATAGTACTAGTAGTGTCGACTGTAAATACTGCTCGATCTAAGTTTCAAAGCAGGATCTACAATGTAGAATACATATCCATCTAATATGACATTGATGTCCAATTCGTTCTTTGACAATGGTTTAAGAATCGTGTCTATATCATATTGTCGATACTCCTGTTTAAGAAACTATTGAAAATGTGTTAATCCATATTGGTAAGCAACTTTGGCTTTATGCTATTACATGACATACTTGACAAAAATACATTGCTGTTCTATGATCTATTTTATGTTCAGTTGTTGTTAATATGGATCGCACTAGTATTGCGTAGATAGTAAATTAATATTATTTTTCTAATCAGGTTAATACAAATTATAATATCACAACCAAGAAGTGGTAGTCAAATCAAGCAAGAACGATATCACTAATCATAACTCCACACAATTGCACAAAATATGCTTACCTATTAATTAGGCATGTGATTAACGTTGTAAAACTGCATTGAGGTAATAAGATGATTATGTCAACAAAGAGCAACACACTCTCAAATCTCATGTGGGTTGAAAAATATAGGCCCACAAAATTAGATCAAGTCATAAACCAAACTGAGATTGTCAATGGGTTGAATAATCTCATAAAGAATTCATCTGAGATGCCACATTTATTATTTGCTGGATCTGCTGGAGTAGGTAAGACTACTACTGGGTTATGCATTGCAAGGGAACTACTCGGCGAGGATTGGCAAAGAAATACCCTCGAATTAAACGCGTCAGATGAAAGGGGAATAAAAATGGTTCGCGAAAGAGTGAAAGAATTCGCAGCTGTGATGAAACTCGCGTCTAACAATAAAGACGACAAACCCTTTAGAATAATCATTCTTGATGAAGCTGATGAAATGACAGCTGAAGCTCAAACAGCGCTAAGAAGAATCATCGAAGATAGCTCAAAAACAACACGCTTCATAATTATCTGTAATTACCTATCTAAGATTATTGAACCAATCCAAAGTAGATGCGTTGTATTTCACTTCACAAGATTGGCTAAACAAGATGTTATAGGTCACTTAAAAACGATATGCGAAAAAGAGGGAGTGCAGTACGAAGAAAGAGCACTAGCACAAATTTATGATTCCACTCTAGGAGATTTACGCCATTCTATTAACGTTCTTCAGGCATCTGCAGGAATGGGATCCATTTCTGTCCCTAATGTAATTGCATCGATAGGACTGTCCGGCAAAGCTAAAGTTGGAGACATTATTAGGCTAGCTCTTGCGGGAAAATTTAATGACGCCAGAATCAAACTAATGGAGTTAACAAATGTTTATGGAATGTCTGAAGCTGATTTTCTAAAATATGCTAATCAGGAATCATATGATATGAAATTGGATAACCTAGATGAATTCGCTGCGCTTATGGCAGAGTACGATTATCGAATGGCAGTAGGTGCACATCCTGAAATTCAATTATCCGCCTTGCTTGCAGAATTGGGCAGAATAGGGTTGAAAGGGAAGCAGAAGAAAGCTACGGTGCAGACATGAAATAGACTTTAGGTGTTTTTAAAATCACCACATTGTTATACCATCTTGTACGACTATATATATGATCTATTTTTTATACTATCAGGAAGTTTATATTTATAAAGCGCATCCATTCGGATCCGTGAAATTCGACAACCAAATCCTTCCTTAGCCTAATGCATAATTTTTCTCATTCTTCTTCTTCCACGTAGTCAAACTTATCCTTAGAGCAAAAGTTATTTCATCTTTTCCGTGATATGAATATATTCTGTATAGCAAGATAAATCAGAATCTGCATTTACTAATGTTGTTGAGGTTGAATCCTATTTCCTAAACAATTCATAACCCTCATTCCAAAACTGCTAAGGGAAAGGCAAAATGAATGGCATATTACTGTAGGGATAAATGTACATATTTCTCGAAGTGGCCGTATCATTATGGTTCAGCTTTGGGTCTGTATTTCCTTCTAGCAAATAAGCAAGTGTAACATGTTTATAGCGCTGGCTCAAGCCTGTGCAAGTTATAGTATTATTACTATTGCTAGCACTATTCTTACAACCTTCATAGACCGCATTTGTCTTCTGTACAAAGGTTGCAACAAATGTGTCCGATGCTGAGATTCCCACGAGAATTGTCACAATTGCGAGCATTAGCGTCGTTATATGGTTCATAATCTCTACGGTACAAACTTGCCAGTTGTGATATATTTAGAGTGTTAAACTCGATGCTCTATTTTGATTCTGTTTAAACTAATAGGCAATATTACTATAGTAAGAACCAATTGGATTGATATTATCCAAAATTCAGGTAGCTTGTTGATGAACTAGTTTGAGCTCAGACAGATAGTCATCTATAAAACAATCATTAAGATGGAGGTGTTATTGATAACATATCTCAATTACACTTTTTTCCGATTCTGATGACAGTCGATGTTCAGTTAAAGGAATTACAATAGCCATGGATTCTCCGCATTCATATTTTTTGGTACTGAAGTTAAAACTGGCAGAACTATGCTTAATTTGATATTTAATTTTACCGCTCTTATCTTTAATTGGCTGCTGCATGTACAATTGTCTCTTCATAAAATGTTAAAAAAACCTCAGGTTGAATATACATATAAGACATTTAATAAAAAAGATAAATGCCTTTTCTTCTATCAAATAATTCAGCGTAACATTTCTTATAGAAACTTGGGACGAAGGTCAATTTCTGCTTTCAAAAATTGGCTTTAGTCTAAGTGCCTCAAAATTGTCTAGCTGCATCTACACATTACTAAGACCAACACTAAAGATAATTTTCCACCGGTCTTAAGTTCCTGGAAATCCAATACTCTAATCAGCCCTCCAGATAATGCTCTTCTGATATACACGTTTAGTATTTTTAAAAAGATCTATTATCTTATATCATAAGAAAGATAGAGGTCAAACTACTTACTTCTCCATATCTAACCAAACGTAATGAAACATCATGATCGATTTGTTGGCAAACTGAAATTAAACACTGTCGCAGTTAAATTATGATCATTCTCAACCCATATTCTACCATCATGAGCTTCTACAATACCCTTGGCTATAAACAAACTTAATCCTATTCCTTGATACGATCGGGATCCAAATTTTGTAAAGTGACTTGGCACTACTTCAGCATCAATTCCAGATGCAGAAAGTTTTATACTAATAACAATTTTATCATCAAACTTTTCGATATCAATAGATATTGTTCCGTCATCTTTGCTTAATTTGATTGAGCTATCTAATAGATTGTGAATAATTCCCTGCAGCAACACTTTATCTAGCTCTATGGATATATATTCTTCCTCAGGTTCAAATAATAGCTTTATTTTTTTGCTACCAGTGGAGATTTGACTTCTAATAATATCCCGTATGATGTTATCCATTTCGGCTACTAGATTAACTCGTTTTTTATTTAGTTTTAATGTGTCGCACTCAATCCTAGCAATATTAAGTATGCCTTCTGCCAGCATTTGAAGTCTGTTAGCATTTCTAAATATGGCCTGTATTGACTGATTCTTGTTATTGTGATGATTACTATTTGTTTTATCTTTTTCAAGATCGATTAGTAGTAATTCTGAATATCCAAGTATATTGTGTATAGGCGTTCTAATCTCATGAGCTGCTTTATTAATAAATTCTGCATTTATCCTCTTGTGATCTTTTATCTTTTCATTGACTAAAGATATTTCTCTATTTGCAAGTGCCAATTTTTCATTTACTTCTGCAAACCTTCTATTTGTTAGTGCTAATCTTTTATTAGCTGATGCAAGTTCTTTGTTTATTTCTGCAAGCTGATCATGTGATTTAAATAAAGCCTCGTTCGTCTCGTTTAACTCCCTGGTCTTTAATTCAAGTTTCTGATTTGAGACTGCAAGCGCATCACTAATTAACTTTAACTCTCTAGCCTCTGATCGAAGCTCTTCATCTGACAAGAGGCTGTTCAATATCATACCATCAAAGTCACGTACTATAAAATTCTTATCATAAAAAAATCATAACGAATTGTATAACATCTGCTATTCATAGAAAGGTGATAGACCGACCACAAGAAGATATAACAAGCTATAAAAGCGAATTATTGATTGATGATAAATACTCATAACCATTATTTAAAAAACATGAGCAACCTCAAATGCTGATGTTTAGTTTAGATAGCTATGCATAGTAATATATCATCAAAACATGGGTACTGGAAAATGATTGATTAGCTGTCTGGTAAAGGAACTAGAACCAAAATTTATATGGCTATTCAACGCAAATTTTCTCTACAGTACGTTTTCTTTTGATTTGAATCTTTTCTACAATACTTAGTATTAATTTAATTACCCACAAAACAAGTGCTATAAAATATTTACTCTTAGCCGTGAATCTCTTATTATTCTGATTTTGTTCCTTTAGATATGTGTGCCATCGCTGGCTTGCAAGTTTTGAAGCATATTTGTTAGTAGACAAGCCAATATGAATACGGTTTTCACATATATGAATATACTTACATATACAGCACTAACTGAAAAATTTAAAGCCGTGACATTAACAGATCACGTCTCGGCGATAGAGCCATTCTATTATGTGTTAGAAATATGTATAGAAGAAATAAGGTAATTAACTACATCTATCTACTGGTGCTATTGCTGATACTAGTACTGTTACTATTACTACTTCCATTTACCGAGTTCCTAAGAGAAGGAGGAGTCTGAAGAACTGTTGGATCTGTTATAATTGGTTTATATGGTAATCCATATTGTTCTCTTAAAGTTTTCTGTTGTTGTGCTAAGGTCCCGGACGAAAATGACGGGCCCACGTGTCCAAACCATATCCAAAGAAGAATGACAGCAGCAAGAGACAGCCCCATGACCAAAATTGTCAACGCAACTACAGAAAGATTATTGTAGCCGCTAGGTTCTTGCTCTTTTTCATGATGTGCACACATATGTTATAACACAAGAGACAACGCAGAATGCCTTTAAAAATTTTTGTATTGGACATTATATACGTTTATAATTTGACTAGGCAGG
>JBJMFM010000124.1:0-4193 GCA_045808425.1 Nitrososphaeraceae archaeon
TCTATTTTTTTCTTGTGGTTCTTCATGTAGCATTTGTTTTAGTCTATGAAGGTATAGAGGAAATAGTGTTATCTCTTCAAAACTATCATTAACAGTATTAGCCGTGGCTGCAGTCAGGTAATATGTTACATCCTGAGTCAAGAGTCTGTATGTTTTATCACCGCTCTCATCAGAATTATCACTTCCTATTGTTTGAATATCCAAATAGGTACCATCCTCTTCAGACCATAATTTTTTATTCACTGCATCTATTGCGTTATCTGCTAGGCGAGTTATTCTGGTGGCCTCTGTACCTCTTCCAAGTTTTGATAGCAAAACAGAAAGATGAATTAAGCCAAATATCCAACATCCTTGGCTGTAAACTATCTTTCCAGCTCGAAGCGCGGTATCCATCCAGTCTTCATTATGGCTTTGCTCTAACAAACCATCATTATCAATGTCGCGGCTTTGCAGATATTCCACAGCTTTTAGCATACGCGGAACTACAAATTCAGTTACATTTGATGGGTCTGTTATTCCAACTTTTGAAAGTAAAGATGTGATATAATCTGAAGAATGTTCGGAGGCCATAGTGGATACCGAATCACCTCCTTCTTCTTCTTCTTCTTTTTTTGCATGAACCCTTGCCAAAATATATGAGCTTGTACCCATCATCAATGATGTGGAATCTATATCTGGATTCTTTCCATAAACTTCTGAGAAGCCAATTTGATATATTGTCGTGGGAAGCGCTCCTTCAAACTTTTTTTGGATATCCAAGCCTCCTGCTTTAGCACTAAATTTTAATTCTGGAGATCCCCTTCCATAAACTAACCTCTCCCTGTTTGGTGATATTTGATGGTTCCATATTTGATAGATTTGCTGTAACGCTCCCTGGTAATTGCCAGAAAAGAACCAATCGCCAAGGATATATGACGCATCCCTGCACCATATAGCTTGATACACGCCTCCAGGGTTTACGCCTTGCAGCACATGTTCAGAAGTTTGTCTTGCAAACATCTCAGCCTTGGTAATAAAATCTTGCCATGATTGCTCAGCGGAGGAGGAAGAGGATAGATGATTGGTACCTGTTTCTACCATATAATGGGCATCATCGCTTTTCAACATGAGAAAAACAGTCGCAATTTATAAATATGATCTTAGGCTGGATGCAAACTTTCGTTTACATCAATAGTTTATTAATAAGATCTTGTCATAAAAAATGAACGAAAGATTTGTCTAGCAGTGAAAGCTCCTCAAAACCCTATAAATGTAGTATATGCGGAATGACCTTCGAGTCTTTAGGTGATATGAGAACTCACATGACGACCGAACATCTACAAAAAGGTGATTTTCCTTTGGAAGAAAAACAATGAGCCTTGAGTATGACATATAGAGGGCAAGATAGCTGCGGCTAACGATATTACATTATATCAGGCTATATTTTTAAACTTATTAAGTTGGCTACGAATCGAAGATAAGTAATAGCGTACAGGCATGTAAGCGGAGACAGATATTGCTAATTGCTGATCATCAGCTTATTAGAGGATACAGTGTAGTTTTTCATGGGATCTTGAGAGCTGAACTAGATGGACTATCTTCTATCTCGATTTATCTTTAGCATTGTAGATTTTGTTATTCATGCTATCTACAACTAAAAGTGTAGTAGATATTGTAAAGCCACGCTGGTTGGAATATGCATCGTGATCTCGTCGGTACTTTTATTATAAATACCGTATATCGAACCAAGGTTAACCTTACTATACTTGGAGTTAATAGATCCATTGGTAACTGTAACGTTGTTTGCAGTCATAACCGGAAAATCTATTCTTGTCGTTATCTGGTCAATCCTTGATGGGTTAACATGTATTTTGATATTTGACGCAGTAATGTTAAAGCCAAGGAGCTTGTAATTTAAATTGCTAATATTATAATCTGCAGATTTGTATTTCGCAACAATATCTTGCTTTATAGTGTCATTTGGAAAGATTTGCTTTCCATCTAAATCAAAAGTATACTCAAATTGTTTTGCAAGATTGCCGAAGATATTGTTGTTATTGTATGCTATATGACGTATCATCATACTGTTATGACTTTTAATGCTGTTATCCATATTTTGCATATATTTTGGTTCTGTATATGCTGCGCCTACTGCTACTAATGACGGAAGAAAAGCATGAGCTGAAAATATAATAATAGTAATTGATAGCAACGATGACAAGGTCATTTGCGAAAATCTTTTTTCTTTCATATTTAGTACTGCAGATGGAGAAGACGCTGAGTATTATAAGGCTATTGCAGGTACAAAGCAGACGGTCAGGTGGCGATAATAATAATTGGATTCAAGATATCATGGCATTGTGCCTGTCAACTTCAATTCAGAGCATGAAGGTACGCTGGAACATTGCAAAATGATACTGGAAAATGATGGTAGAAGAATGGCTATCAATCCAGATAGGTTTGGTAAATTAGTAACTGCACTTAGAATATCAGTTGATAATGATGGAACATTAGATAAAGAAGTAACACAATAAATGACATTTTTGATAATTTTAGTTGGCACTAAAGTTTTACGATTCTGAAGATGTTTAATCAAACGATCTCTTAGGAAGATGAGAAGGATATGCAGGAGACCGTAAGTTTTCAGAAAATGTAAATAGGTAACTGCAAAATAAAGAATACCATATGAACGAAATGCAATTAGTTCTTTTGGGATTGATAGTATTGGGAGCCTCGCTCGTGCTCTTTTATCTTACAGACGTGGTACCTCCAAAGATAGAGAACACAGAAATGAGTATTATTATATCACTTGGTATTGGATTGCTAATATTAATAGTTGATAAAAGACAAAGCCAAAATGTTGAGGAATTAATCAAGACACAACACGAACTGACTAATGAAATCCACAAAATGATCAAAGAAGAACTCAAAATGATCAAAGACACACATAAAGACAAGGAGGGTCGTTAATATTACAGCAAATACTATTGCAGTTATAAGAGACATTAGACAAACAAGCCACATCGTCTGACGACTTATTTGATGCTTTTAGGTTGGCGTTGAAGTTTTATCATTTTGAAGATAGTAGCAGAGAATATAATTAATGTAAAGCCCACGTCATTGCAAATTAGGTAATTGCGGAATTACTAGAAATATCATAAAGTGTTTCCTTGGAACAAAGGAAAGAGAAGGCTCAAGGGATAATTTTGCCAGTGTCCTGATCAAGACATGGGCCTGGTACGACACCATTGCATATTGGCAGCGTCACATTTGCGGTTGTTCCATTCGTGGTAGTTGCAAAGCTCATCTTGATTTCGAATGCATCTCAGTTTTTGATGATGTTAATCGCGCCTACATCTCCTGTCAGTTCAGACTGTTTTTTTAGATAACTCTCTTTTGCTAATTCATCCGCCTTGTATTTATAGCGCTTGATCAGTAAGTCACATTCATCAATTTCATTTTGTGCTGACGCTTTATCTTTCTCAAATGCTTCTGCTTCAGAATCTAGTGCAGTGAACTTGAGTACGGCATTGTGATCCATCTCTTTAAATAAATCCTCTTTGCTAAAGAAATAATGAGACAAGAACACGTAACTCTACAAAATATAGAGGTTCAACAACTATATGATCAAATCAAGAAATACCTTAAAGATCTCAAACTCGACATAATCCACGAAGAGAAGGAAGAAAATTTCTGGGATTTAAAAGCACATAAAGGTACTAAAAGTAGTGTTATCATTGGAAATGTACGAGATGTTGAGGTAATGATAAGCGGCACAGAGAGTAACTATGATTTAATTTTACGGACAGGCGCTTGGGGTAAAGATATAATCGTTCCAACAGCTATAGCAGGTGTTCTGACTGCTGGAGTAGCTGCAATTCCTGCAGCTGCAGTATCAGCTTATAGAGCACATGCATTTGAGAAACATTTTTGGGATTACGTAAAAAATGGGTTATCTGGCATAGGAAAAGGTGACGCAACAATGTCTGAACCTGTAACAGTGACTCCTTAACCTCTTTATTTTCGATTTAAAAATATCAAGACTGCAAAGGTATTTCACACGTTGGGTTTGACCCTGTTTTTGTTGCATTATAATATAATCTAAAAAAATTCAATATGTCAAAATTTAGGTTTATAGGGCGAATTATCTGGATTCCAAGAGAATTTCATAATGAAATTGAAGGCTTCGAAGTTAAGCTGGTTCGTATTATGAT
>JBJMFM010000125.1:0-4335 GCA_045808425.1 Nitrososphaeraceae archaeon
CCATATATTAAAAATTATCTGAAAACTGAAATTCATCACGTTAAGTCGTTCTTAAGTCTTCTTCAGATAAAACACTTTTGTCATATAACATGTATTTGATTGTGAGCCTTTTTGATTGAAAAAAGGGTAACCAACAAGTTGATTTTTAGCAGAATTAAAGCGATGCTACCTAGATCTGTAAGGGCATATGGTTCTAACATATCATCTTCGGGATCGAATAAATTATAAAAGTAAGACCTCTCGTCTATATCCCGTATATGCAAATTATTTCATAACTATTGATATCATTAACGGTTTCATCGAGATAAATGTCCTGCGATTCTAGAGATCTCTTCATCGTCAACTGCTGCTCTATTAAGGTTACAGATCTACAAGTGATCATCATTTCACGTAGATACTTGAGTATGCCATCTAAAGAATGACCAACCAATCCAACTTTATCTTGTTGTTGCGGTTGTTTGTCTTGCTGTACGTATCCTTAAATTTATAATAAACTCAGAATGGTCCCTGTTCTCTTTAACTATACGTTTTGCTACAAGCCATTCTGGCTTGTAGCAATTATACATCTGCTTATGAATGTGCCTTAAATTTCATTGATCTTGCGAGATTGAAAGCAAATAATGGAAATCAAAAGTACAATATGCCTCGCCAAACCAGCCTGACAAAATATAATCTGATCTATATGATGCCTGGACTTCTCTTTTTTGTTTGGGAGTGCAAAACTAAAGACATAAGAAAAATATATATTATTTTTGTATAACAAGCGAGTTCCCAGTTGTTTGTTATATATATCATGACTTTTTGTTATTGATAAATTAAGATCAGAGCTTCCTTTTTAAGAAAATTGTTGTAAAAATAGTTACTGCAGATGCAACAATTCCGCCATATGCCAAGTTAACTTGGTGAGGTAATATTATGGCGGATCCAAGGAATAATGCAGATGCAAATATAATTCCTGCTAAGAAACTGTAGCTCCTTTGTTGTTTATTTTGATACTTTTGTTGTGTTTCCAGATATGTCTTTAGTAAAGGCGCAAGACTAACTGAAGTCTCATAGACTCTGGCGAATCGCTTGATAGAGACCTTTATTTCCTCTACATATGCTTCTTTTAATAGCCCTTCTTCTTCAAGCAAATTTTTAAGTACTTTAACAAACTGAAATCTTACCTGATGATGATGATAAATACCTTCTATGATTGATGCCATACGCATATATAGAGCAAGATTCTTTGGCAGCCTAAATGGAAATCTGGCCATTGTTTTATTAGAAAGTTCCATTAATGCTTTCACTTCCATCCTATCAACTTGCTTACCGTATAATGATTGGATACTCATCTCAATTCCTTTCTCTACAACATAGCGATTGACGCCCGGTTCCAGTGTTCCAAGTTCTAATAAAACATCAACCGTTCTTGCTGGATCCTTTTCTATCAAGCCGAGGTAGAGCCTGATTAATTTGATACGAGTTTCATTATCCAGTCTTCCTACCATCCCATAATCATATAGAATTATTGTTCCATTATCATCCACTGATATATTGCCTGGATGCGGATCAGCATGAAAGATACTATGACGCAATAACATTTTAAAAAATATGTAGTGTATTCTAACTACGAGTTCCTCTCTGTCGATCCCTCTTGCATCCAGTTCGGCTATATCTGTGATCTTTATGCCTGGGATGTATTCCAGTGTAAGAACATGCTTAGACGTTCGATCCAAAAACACTGTTGGAATGCGTACATGATGGTCATTTCTAAGATTATGCGTAATGGCAATCAAATTATCTGCTTCGATCCTATAATCCATTTCTTCATGAATTGTTTCATTAAATTGTGATAACATGCCCTCTGCTGAGAACCGTAGATTGGGATCAATAAAACGAGTACCGAGTGGAAGAATTTTTTTTAGAATATAGATGTCTTTTTCGATAACGTCTTCGATATTCGGTCTACTCACCTTTACAATGACCTTATTTCCATTATATTTTGCAAGATACACCTGACCAAGGCTTGCCCCTGAAACTGCCAACGTATCAAAAGTTTCGAATATGTTCTCAATTTTTCCAAGTTCATTTTCAATGATGGGTCTTACTTCAACGAATGGATCTGATGGGACGTCATCTTGAAGTCTAGCAAGTACTTCCAAATATGGCATTGGCAGAATATCGGCCCGTGTAGAAAGCCATTGACCCAATTTGATGTAAGAGGGGCCAAGTGCAATGAAAGTTTTAAGCAGTTTTTCTGCATGTTCTCTGTATTTTTTTGTGTCAACATTCTTTCCTTCGCGTTTAACCCATTCACGCCGATCTTTCCTAAAGCTAATTATACGTGGTAAAAGCTTAAGCACAACTTTTAAAATTTCTATTTTTGAAGGAGGTTCGAAATTAGCTGCAGTTTTTCTCCCATGTATGTCATCTACAGGTATTTGTCGTCGTCGCCATCGTGTCTGCTCTGAATGTTTCAAGTGGAATCTATACACTCTGTCCTCTTTATTATCCTCTTGACAATGTTGCTTGTAATGTACGACCTCGAACCTGCTATTGACCCCGCAATACAAGTTGCCATTATTGCATTATTCAAAACAGATCACTCATTTTTACCTTTATTTATGGTACTACCAACTTGAGTTCCAACAAAAACTACAGATAAAACAGCTGTCAAATATTCTGGAGTATCAACCGGTGGTTGTCCGAACGGATCGTTCCTTGGATTGATCTTATCGCTATGAACTGTATAATACTCATCATATTCTCTAATGTGAAGATTGCGAAAGTGTAATTGTCTGTTAGCACCCTTTTTCTGACCAAGATACATCTCTTCGTCATCTATTAGATGTCTCACTGACTTTGGTATAATCATATCATCATCATCGACAACAAAGTACTTCGTAGTTCTAAAGATAAAATAGCATATAAAACTAACTCGACTTTTTAGTTCTGCAGGCATGCTTGTTAGAGTTATATCCCATTTACTTCTGAAGAATAAATTCAAGGTATCCTCCATACAGTCAGCTGCAGAGAAGTACAAAGAAGTGAAACAACTGCTATAAGTACACGCACCAAGACGAGTGGTTTTTACACTGGCGTTAAAGAAATATACATACTCTAAGTGCAGCTATGTCTTTATGTTGGAGAGCGATATCAGCCCGTATGATTTTAGCTAGGAAGAAAATAAACATTTTGTCAACTAACAAGGTTTACGAGGGCAACATCTCGATCAGGATTGATAAATTTAAGCTAAATAATAAGGTAATAGAAAACGAAATTGTTGAACATTCGCCATCTATAGGATTGGTTCCTATCATATGTGGAACACATGTACTTTTTGTAACGCAGTATCGCCATGCCGCTAAGAAATTTACGTTAGAAATCCCTGCAGGTAAAATAGAAAAAGATGAGACTCCAAAACAGGCAGCTCTTAGAGAAATGCGTGAAGAGATAGGCTATGTGGGTAAATTGTCTCCAATTTTGCAATGGTATCTAGCACCAGGCTATAGCACTGAACTGATGTACGTATTTGTTGCGACAGATTTAAGAAAAGTAATAGGCAGGAGAGGAAATCTAGACGATGATGAAGAAAACATTACGGTGAAGTGTATGAAGCTAACCACTGCGGTAAAAAAATGTATTACTGGAGAAATTGAAGATTGTAAGACGGTTGCTGCGCTGCTTGCCTATGTAAAGATCTCAGAAAAGAAATGAATATGCCATAACGCAGAGTAATGTAATATGATAAAAACAAACAATACCATACATGTGATGATGATATGAATGTATCAAGTTTATGTGAATGGCGATGCAATACTCAGATAGTTATCAGATAGTTAATTAGATATAATAGATGTGTGAATTTGTTAGTTGATTGTTGTCACATTATTGCTTTGCAATAAAGCTGGATTTCTTTTTCTTTGTAGATTATACTAAACTCTGATGTTTGTTCAAATAACGCTAGCTAAGATAAAAGCTAGATCCAGCCGATTTAATTTCTTGGAACTCATTGATTCTCATCATTATATAGTTTGCTAACGACACCTGCCAATTTAATGTCATAATTACTTATTCCACCAATATCGTGAGTTACCAAGTCGATGTTAAGCTTGCTGTAAACATTAAACCATTCTGGATGGTGATTCATCTTTTCAGCCTCCATTGCCACTTTTGTCATAAAACCAAATGCCTGAACAAAGCTCTTAAATTCAAAGGTTCGGTTCAATTTACCATTGACCACCTTCCATCCCTCAAGCTTCTTAACTTCGCCCACAATTTCTTGATCTGATAGCTTTTGATAACTATCGCCCGTAGTATTGTTATCTTGCATTGTATCATTATATATTTGCG
>JBJMFM010000126.1:0-2516 GCA_045808425.1 Nitrososphaeraceae archaeon
TCTAAAAAATATTATAGAGCATCATTCACAAAAGAGAATACATGTAGATGATGTTGTTTGAGCTCATAATAACAATATTTATCAAAGTCTTTACTATTACATCCAAATGGCTACATGATAATCTTGTAGCATATCTTCTGAGCCTTGCAAAAGGATTTGAACTACTGATAATTATCATCGCTGTAGTATCATTCTTGTTGTTCAATCTATTCTTAACAATGATACATCTAAGAAAGCTCCCAAAATATTACGTTATAGAGATTGTAGACGTATATGGCAATAAAACTGCAGTTGAAGGCTTAAGAGTAATTTTCACTACTTATGATGCCGCAGAAAGCTATGCTCGGTTTTACCAAGATATCTATAAGGATCAATATAAGTTCAGAGTAACTGGCCTTAAAGAATAAAGTCCTCCAGGAGTTATTGGTATTGACTCTATCTTTGGTGTCTTGATTGTTGCTGTGCTGTTTTTAAAGTAACTCTTCTTCTTCTGCTCTTTTAATGTCACTACCACTATTATTGCATATGTAGTCCGGCTTTACATTATATCTTCATTAAATAATTTGCCTTATGGTTGGGTTCGAAGCAAGTGAATCGCTACTACTGTAGATACATAAAGTGAACTGTCATCATCATCATTATATTCTATGAAACAGGTGCATTAAAAATGAGAATGTTACCTTCTATAACTTCTTACATGTGAGTTAGAACAATAACCACAGTAACCATTAGTAGACGGTCTTTTATGGCATATACATTCGCATTTAGCGCCAAATCCTGATGAAAACTTTTTTCTCATATGCTATATTGTCATGTCATCATTACACATGTATTTAAATGAGCATCGATTTCCTAGCGACAAATGTTACCTATTCGTTTAAAACATAGAAGTAGAATTAACAACACATTTTGATGTAATAATAATAAGAATGTCTAAATGTGGATTTATTACCAATAATAGCTCTTTTCTTCCTTTAATGGCAGAAAGTGTTTATCTAGTTCATTTAGTCCTTCCATAGAGCCATCGTTTTTTTTGAAGACTAGAGAAAGACGAATCATTTCTAATTTTTTGCAAAAGCAAAAGGACTTGTTCAATTGTACCACCATGTTTTATGTCATAGCTTATTTGCCTGCAAATGCTGGTTATTTTACCATATCGTTTATTCTGTATTTTCTCCCACGCAGTAGCATTCTCTGATAGTCCTGTTACAAACTTGACTACTGTCTTTTCCATGTGCTTAACAGGCCATTCTCTCATAGGAAAACTGTTTTGTATCAAAAAAGATCATCACATATCATAATATTATATACGTTAAACTATGATAATATATGTAACATGCTTCGAAAGTAAGAATAAAACACTGGCTTTTATATAATAAAAACAGTTTTCAGGCAATAATGCTGGTATTTTATTCTTATTCTCTAGGACAAGTTATTATGAATTTATATTGTTCCTTCTTTTGTTGCTTCGTTGCTTCTAATCATTTTGCCAATTAGTCATCTTATTGTTATAAAGCTGCTTAAACAGCTGAAAATATAATTCTACATAACTATAATAGTATAGTTGTCTAATATAATATGAGAAGAAAAAAGAAGATGATAAAATAATAAATGCCAATGCTAATGTTACAATGCAAAACATGTGGCGAAGTCTTCCCAGGAATATATGTCCCTGAAGAAAGTACTACTGATTTTAAAGCAACTGCTACAAATGCAGATACTTTGCATACATGTTCAAGACAACACACCAACGAATATGTTACTGTAGACTATATGGATTGGTCTTGATTATATATTTTGAGAGCAACAAAAGAAATAGTAGTAACATATCCAGATAGTTTCAGACCTCAAGAAGCAGAGTAAATCGTTCTGAATATGGTTTAGGTTCAGGTAAAGCAGAAGTCAAGCAATTCTGAGACTTAAAAAGACGTATGTCTTTATAAAAGAAAAGCTTGCTGATGCGCACAAAAAACGGGAGCTTTACCGTCAACCAAATCTTGCGCTAGTAGGTTCAGGGAAAACTACATTATTTAATCTCCTTACTTCTGAGAATAAGGACACCTCTTACAACTTAAATGAGCCTAGCATATAGCAGTCAGAAAAAAAGATTCAAATGACAAACTACTTACTAATTGTACTACTAGCACAAAGATAAAGCAGAACCTAAAACTGATACTCCTCTTATCAAGGAGAAGGAACAGCTGCAAAGCAGAGAGCAAGAATCAGATCACCACACTACTGATGCTATAAATCAAGTTTTTTAAAATAAGAGGCCACAAAAACAAAAATGAAGAAGAAAACACTGCATTATAGGTATCTTTGCAAACGTTTTTTACTACCACTTCCTTAATTTGGTAAATAATCGTAGGGTGATTAGACAATAACAGCAAAGGTCGATAGCACTATCAAGAAGAGGAGAATTCAGATAGTAGATGACGAAATCGATATCATCTGGTCTCTAAAATTACGATTGGAGGATAATGGATTCAAAGTCGATGCATTCACTGAAGCCCTCG
>JBJMFM010000127.1:0-15070 GCA_045808425.1 Nitrososphaeraceae archaeon
AAAACTCTGTGACTGCATCATCAAAAAATGTTGTACCCGACGCTCCTAATTGTTGAGCATAAGCTGATAAGTAGATTTTACCAGCAATAACACCAGCCTCAAATTGCGATGCTCTATAACCCCTATTACCACAGCTCCTTAGTATGTTTAGCAAATCAGTCATTAAGAAGAATACCACACTGGCATCGCTAAATAGTGATTGTCCCAAACATAAATAGCCAGACATTAGGCCCATATCCCGAGTTTCTTGCTTGGTATATCCAGACATGTCCCTGGGTACCTTGCTTTTAAGCTGCTCTATTGAAGAAGTAGAACGATTGAAAAAATAACCTCCTCTCTGAAGGCCTTCTACCTCATTGACTATCATGTAAATATCGATTGTTGTTGCTGTTGTTCCTGCTGTTTTGCCTTGGTTTTCTACAAGAAAATCTAATGGTACTTCTCTAGTTGAACTTTCAAGTATGGTGGATAGCTGTCTAAAAGAAATTGGACTTTTAGCAAATTTACGGGAAGAACCACGCAATAGTATAACCTCTCCTAAACTATGTCCCAAGGATGATTGCGATGATGGTTCAGCAGGGTAGAGTGGCCTAGAATCCAGTATCTCTGATTGAACTGATTCTTCTTTTTTCAATTCAGTACCACAATTAATCCAGTGCTTGACTTCCTCTGAATCAGAAAGATAAGAAGCTCTGTGCATTTTCCAAATTTCAGGATAATCTACTTCTCCTTTTTTGGATAATGGTAAAATTTCTGGGAGAGGTAAAGAATTAATTTCTTTACGTTGTTGTGATACCGCAGAATGCTTGGCTAAATCCACACCAATGGCAGCCATTGCTATGGTGGCTTCTTTTTTATCATCCAAGTACAACAGGTGATTTACTGTATCATCGACAAAACCCAAAATTAAAAATGGTTGCAGATGACTGGAGGCAGCCGTAGCAGTTAGGTTAGCTGCTATAACCCCTGAGTCCCAAAACCAATGGCGATATGAACGAGCTTCATATTTCCATGCATTTCTCCAAGCAATCGAAGTAAAAACTATTGTAATTGGAGATGTCATTATATTCTTGCTATCCCCAGCAGCAGTTGCTAGCTCGGCTTTGTAGTCACCGCTACGAAGTTCTGTAAGTGTAAAGTCTCCTGGACAAAAATGGTATACTCCGGCATTCAATCCTGGTATATCTTGACAAACAATATACAGCTCAATAGGATATAAAGCACCAGTGGCAGGTGCAGCCCGCATATAATAACTCCCATACATATACTTCATTTCTCTTGTAATGCCAGCAGAAAAGAATAGGATCTCGGCTAGTTTTCTTATATCTAATTGGGGGTTAGTAGTATTAGTAGCGTCTGCTGTCATAGAATTGATTGTTTTGACAGTCTTGATACAAGTAATAGCATCGATATGGGGTTCAGAAAAATCAGATGGCAGAAATATTGAGGGTAATTTGGTATATATTTTGAAAGGTCTGGGTTTGTTATTCCAATCCAGAGAATGACGCGAAAGCTGTATACTGATTTCTGAGTGTTTTGTTGCTTCATGATAGTCTAAAGCATATTTTATGTCATAGTTCACAATCTTATATTGTACAGCTAACATTGTGCAAAATATGAGCGTTTGCATTCTCAACTAAGATATTATGCTACGATGCACTAACTCCTGCCAAGAACTATATCTTGCCAGTATCATTAAAGGCACTTTAAATCCAACCAACTTTCGACTTTCATCAAAAGATTAGTAGTCTGCCACTGTAGGAGAAATGATTTACAGCTTAATATGTACTCTTGATCATCACTGCACTGCTTTTGCTAATGAGATCTGCTGAAAAGTCCTGATCACCTTATAGATGGCTTTGTATTTAGTTGATTTAAACACCTGGGAGATTTTACTTGGTGTATTCTCAAATTATTCGTAGGATGTATGACAATGTAGAATATGATATGCGGAACAGCTTTGATATATAAAAAACAAAAGAAAAGACGAGAAAAGACAGAGAGAGACAGACAAGTAATCAAAAACAAAAGTATATCAATTAATTACAAATCATACTATCAAATTGTTTATGAAGTGCTCTTAAAAACAAGGTATTCTTATGTGCACCGGCTCAGCTGTAAAATTACTAATATTATCTTATAAACCACCTTTAATGCCAAATAATTAATGTCCAGTTAGTCATGCGAAATTGTGAAAACTTTTGAGGATATGGATACAACCAACATTATATAATCAAAGTTGACCATACTCTTATCATCCAATAGAGGTGAATTTTGTCGTTTTTTATTTTCTTATAAGTCTCACCCGAATTGGTACGTTGCTATTGCTATTGGTTCTAACATACGATAAAGGACAAATTTTCCATGGTTGTTTGAGTCAACCAGATAACGTAAAAAATATCATTAATAACTTGATTTTTGTAGTCTAAATTTCTTTAAATCAAGGTATATTCATTCATCCATCCATCGCATATTCCGTTCTCTCTCCCTCTGTTGATGGTGCTATAATCTTTTTTGTTATCCTAATTTCTAGTAGGCTAGTTCTCCAATGGTTTGTAGAAATATCTGTAAAAAAATGGATGCAGGTAGAGCAAGTTACATTTCTGGTACCAAATATTGTACTATGTGTGAAATTTATCTATATCAGCAAGGAATTTTTTGTATCTGCTGTAGAAGAAAGTTAAGGACAAGGCCGGCCAATAAAAAAGGTAGAGAAAGGCTTAGGATGAGTCAAGAAAAGTTCTAATTCTATATATGTAGAATCCAAATGAAACCCTATAATTATTTATGTACCATGTTATATCTTGTGCATTAAGAGTTGTATATGTAAGTTAATACTATAAAACAACTGTGGTGTGTCCAATCATTGCCATTACAATTACTAACTTTGATTTTCCTATTCGTAAAGTGCTAACAATTTACATCATATCATATTGCTAATAGAACTAAGACCTTATATTATATTTTGATTTTTCTTCTATGATAATCTATTTCATGCTTATAAGAAATGTAAATGAGATCACTGCGGCATTCACCATGCAAAGACGCACCATATTCAACGTAGTCGCTATAACAACAATGTTTGTGTTTGCAACGGTTTTCTCAGCAAGTATTATATATGCACAACAATCATCATCACCACCAGCGGGTAGTTCACTTAGCAGCACAACAATATCACCAGAACTCAAAGCAAAAATGTGTGATCCTAGTAATCCAAGTCTCAAGGTGGTTAATACCACTGAATCGACAATTTGCGGTATTCCAAAAACAGTAAAACCACCTTCATTATCAACAGCGATACCACTGACATCAGCAGTATCATCAACAACACAACAAACGACAAAATCAACAACAGTTCCAGTTAACAATCCCAGCAGCAGGTCATTATCATCATCAACTATAGCACCACAGGTAAACGCTATAAATCAGCAATCACGGCAACAAACGCATCAACCAGTAATAATAAGCAATGGCACAGCTGGACAAAATAGTACATTCGCATCAATTTCTCCAGTGGCGACATCTGGTAAGCTGATGTATCTTGGTTATCATGGTGCTAATGATGATAGCAGTTCGAAACATATGGGCAGCTCTGATACTAAAAAATCATCTAGTCATCATATTAGTAATACTAATAGTGATAGTAGTTCAAGAGATAAGGCCAGTTCTGATATTAAACACATAAAGAGCACAAGGGATTCGGATACTCATAAACATGATAGCACTAGAAAGAAACTAAACGGGTCAGGGGATAACCTAGAAGGGATATTAAAAGGGATCCTGTAAAAAAGATTAAAATACCACAGTCTAAATCTTATTTTTGAACACCTCTTTTTTAATCTCAAGTTTTATCACTAATCTTATTCGCTATTATTTGTTTTGCATTCTTATCGTTGCTTAAGACATAACTTTACTCTATTGACAAAACCTATCCAGATCGTTATGATTTCTAGATAATTTAACAACTTGTAAGCACAAGTTAACCGATAAGAATTTAGTAATTTAGTTTAGCTTTAGTGAAACCACAAGAAAGAGTAACTAGTTATAGCAGTCTACAGGTTAAGAGTTAGCAACTTGATTATAAAGCACAACCCATTTAGAATACCCATATGTTATATTTTCTCCTATCGACAAAACCAAGTCATCAAATGGTTTGTTTTATCATGAGGATACGAAACAAATAAGAAAACATCTTCTTTTACAAGAAATTGCCTTAGATTGATTAGTTGAATTCACTTTGTCCGAAGATATGATTTGCATGTGTATCAATTAACCAGTTAATATCATCATCAGTATCAGTTCTTTTGGCAATTCGACCTATAGCTAAGACTTTTCGAATGTCTTTGCTCTTTAATTTGATCCATACACCCGACGAGATCTTTATTGCAGTTGTTTGTGGCAATTTGTATCTTTGAGTCAGCAACCTAATTGAAATTTGTTCAAACTCTTCGTATGAATATTCATGCATAATCAAGGGTTGAATCCTTGATTGTAGCGGTTTTGGCATCTTTTCCCTGCTGTTTGAAGTTGCAAATACTCTTAAGCCTCTGAACTTAATGTCAAATTTCTGATCTCTCATGTTCCTTTGTAATCTTCCAGTTTCAAGTACATTGTAAAGTATTGCTACATCTCTTTTTGTCATTTTATCAATTTCATCAATCAGTAAATACTTTGCATTTGGTTTTGAAGCTAATATATCAACTAATCCTCTGCCACTTGTGCCTGTTCCATCGACAAATATAGCATTGTCCAATCCTTTTTCCATTTCTTGTAAGAATACCGATTTAGCTGATGCGGGTGGTCCGACTAAACAGTAACTTACTCCATCTTTTGCAACTATAGCACGCATCAATAATTTTTTTATATCTCCATTTCCTACAATATTTGAAAAGAATCTTTCTTCCGGAGACTCTTGTGGTGCATGCTGTTGCATCTTATGTAATTCGTCAAATCCCAGTTTTTTAAATAGATCCTTAAACAATTCTTTTTCTCTTTTTAATAATAAATTGTAAAGGTTTGTATTAAACCCTATGACATTTCCTTCTTCTCCAAGAGTATTACGTTGATCACTGTTTAGCTGATATATACAGTGAGAGTTTTAAATTTAATAATACTAGAAATAATACTGCCATACATCGTAATGTATTTCTCCTCACTGATTTAAAAATGCTAGGCAATTTTTGCTTGTGAATGCAAGCATTATTGTATTTTAATAAATATAAAACAGTATATACACAGTATATAGAAGACATAAAGAATGAAGAGGAAGAGGAAGAATAGAAGTTATTGTTATGATCTCTCCTTCTTTCTATCTATCTTTTTACTTTTTTCCATCCATTCTAAGGACATCTACCTGACCACTATGCAGCCAATCCTTTAATTCATTATGACTTGGCTTTGCATCATGCTTGCCGTCTAGATGGAGATGTAAAAGAACATAGTTAACTTGATTTAGCAATGGTTTGTTTCCTTCATCTCCCTTACGGGTCTTTTGTCTTAGATCCTCAGGAACAGTCTTCCACCAATCTTCAAAGGTTCTATTTCTGCTGGTTTGAGAAGTCGAGTAACCCTTTGGCATTGTCATATTATATCTATTTCATTATAATTTTAAGATGCTTTTTATAAATGTATATATGAAATAACATTTCAGGAGGTGCTATGTGCCTAGATGTCATGGTATAGTAGTAACCATCATTATCATCATCATCATTCCTTTTTTAATGTATTTATTAGCTTTCAGGATTTGTCTCTTTCTATAACTTGAATATAATAATTTTAGCTATGATTAAGGAAAGGGATTAATAATGAAGCTTGATCTGTATTTCCCAGCTTTGTGTATCTTTAAGTGATTATACATAATCTCTACTATACTTCTAAAATTACTAGATGGCTTCTTCCATTTCGTTTAAAGTACCATAAAGATTGTAAATGCCACCTGTAATATTGCTAAAATAATCCCAAATATTCGAGTTTATAGGTAAAAGCCTAAATGTGGATTTTTGATCATCCTCCAAGACATCATACACCAATTGGCCTATTACAATTTGATCTGGTTTAGCAAAGGCAGTCATTTTAGTCGCAATACTAATAGTATAACCTAAAATATCAAAATGAGGAGCTTTCGCTATGACCTTTCCATCCAATGTATGTGTATTCCATCCAAATTTGACTACTGCATTTTTACCAACATCTATTCCAATTCTGATCCTCAATTCAGGATAGTCACTCTGGTTTAGAATAGGGTTAATTCCTTCACGGACCACTTTGATCATAGTACATCCACATTCCACTGCATTAATACAACGGAGAAACAAATGATTTTGAGAATCTACAACAAAAAACGCCAAAATTGCATCTCCTATGTATTTTAATACATAACCACCATATGATGATATTATTAAGGACAGTTCCTGTGCAAAAGCCTGAATAATCGTTGTAAGTCTGTCTATGGGAAGAGTCATGGACAGTTTCGTAGAGTCCACAAGATCAACATGGAGGATCACAAAAGTAGCTTTGGATTCTGCATAATTATTCAGCGTATTTTGAGCTTCTTCCATTGAAATGTCAAAGTCAGGCTTTACTTTTAGAGCCTTCCACATGCTTAATTGTGCATGCTTTATGGCATAATCAATATTTACAGCCTTATCCAGTTGTACTTTACTTATTAGCGGAACGCCAAGATATTTTTTACGATCTTCTATTTTCATTTCCGCTGCTGATAATGATGATGTTGATAATGATGAAGTTGTCTTATTTCGATTCTTGTCTTCTATAGCCTCTTCTTGTTCTTTTTTCACTTTTTCTATAATTCGAAGTACTTCTTCTTCGCTCATATCCATTTGAAGAGCTATTATCTCCGGTATAATTCCTGAATTGTACAGGTTAAGAATAGTTTGCATTTGTCCTATAACTAAATGATATCACCAATTAGCTAATTTCCTTCCGCTGCTTTTATAACTTGCTTTAGTTATTTGTAATATAAATTATCATGCAGATGCACCGCAACAGTTGACACTATGCCTGAACTACTAATAAGATATGCCTACGATGAGAAAGTAGCCATTCATATTACTTATTATTATTCCATTCAATACAACAGCCACTCTTAAGGTTGTCCATACATAATCTATTCATCATTTGTAATGGAAATAGAAATTGGAGATAAAATACAAAAAAAGTAGCGATAATCGGCAGAATTGCCAGAAAATATCAGAGAGAGTTAATATACTCATATACATGATACAGGCTTTCAGGATCAGAACGAGAAAGGTATTTCCATTTTGTTGGATCGAGATTAACCTCTCTAAAACAACTTGATACTGCAGGTGATGTTTTAAGTATATTGTAAATAGATTCGCCTAGCAAAATCTGATTAGCCTTTGCAATAGACGAAATCTTAGCAGACAGACTTATGCTAGAACCAACTATGTCTATGTGAGCTTTCTCCAAGCTCTTTCCGTAAAGTACTACTAAAGCATAGCCATAAGCCAATCCTATTTTTACTGTGATTTCAGGTAACTGATTTGTTTTAAATGCAGGATTAATAACCTCATTTATAATTTCTAAAATAGCTTTTGAACAGCCCAATGCATTTCTACATGCTTTTACATTATCATATTCTGCCGGGAATAATGCAATAACAGCATCACCTTCATACTTAAATACATATCCTCCATAACCAGCCAAAGCAATACTTATTTCCTGAGCAAAACTTTGTAACATTAAAGCAAATTTGTTCTCTGGTAATGATAAGCTCATTTCTGTTGAATGATTAATATCTACGAACATAGTCACTAGATTGGATTTTGTGTTTACATGTCTTCTTAGCATTTTTTTGCATTCTTCAGTTGACATATCAAGTTCAATACCATTGAGCAAGGTTTTGGTAATCCTAGCACGAGCTTGCTGTAATAATGGCAGGTTGATAAAACTGACCCATCGTTCTACCATATTAATAAATAAGTACAAATCACCTTCTCATTAATAGATGTATTTGCTACCGATAATCAAAGGATTGTATCATCGATTCTTGTTGTGTAGGGCTACAATATGATCAAGGCAGTCAATAATATAGTCCCAATTTTTGAACATCAGAACCGGATGACACAAAATAGTTCTTCTTTTGCATTTTATGGTATTTGTTTCTATGACTGTTTACATTGCCAAAAATTAATCTCTAAATCTCAATTTCTGCCTTAGGTATTATTTCAATTAAAGTCTAGATCTTTAACAAGCATACATTTTATTCTTTGAGCAAGTGGTATATGTCATTATGTCATTATTATCATCAGTATTTCTCAACTCTCATGGTTGATCTAATGCTAAATTCATCCTGTTGAATGTATGTTCTTTGTTAGATTTGTGACGTAGTTCATGTACTTTATGGAGCCTCGCTTGACTATCTAGCTGATCGCTGGCGACATAAAAAACACATCAATGACAATCGAGAGTGTGTGTCTCATCTGTCACAATCATTCAACTAGATGAATAAGAAAAAATTGCTGCTACAGGCATCACTGACTTAGTAGTTAAATTGTTGGGTCGTATATAATATTATATATATAATAGTCACGTGATAGGCATGTGAATGTGTAATAATAGAGATAATAGTTCCTTCTCCTCCTCCTTCTTTGTGATATTCTTTATAATAATAGTAACATTTTCGTTATCATCTGCAGGCATTGTCATTGGTAACACTAATAATGTCATCATGGGTGCTCACGCTGAGAAAATACCTTCTGACAAATTGCGGTCTCTTGATAGTGGAATTACTGATGATACTAGTACTAAAAGTGCTGATGCCAATCCCACTCCTGAATCGTCTCAACCCCGTATTCCTACTAGCGAAGGTTCAGGTTCATCAGCATCAAAGGCTCCATCCACAACAGCACAGACTGATGATCAGAACGGAGGCCCACTTATTCCACAAGGAATACCTCTAGATCAAGGAAATAGTAACGATACTTCATCTTCACAATTTGCTAACCCGCCAGAGTTTGTTACTAAAGGTGATGATATAACTACAATGCCTGAGAATAACACTGGCAATGTGCCACCAAGTTCAATATCCAATCAAACTACCACCACTGAACCAATTACTAATCGTACAACTCCTATGGGAAATGTCACAATACCTGTAACTAATGGCACTAATCCTTCTTCTCCAACGAATGAAACTAGTCCTCATGGGACTGGTAATACAACCAATATTAGCATAGCCATAGCTATTGCGGTTCAAAACATTGTCAATCGTATCTCCTCTGGTAATACAAACAATGTTCAACTACAGGATTTAATTCAGCAACTGATCACCTTGCTAGTAAAACAGGGGCAAGCTAACAATCCCAATATAAAATTCATTGAACTGCAGAGTGCACCCATTAACGAATTTTTTGCAAATAGCACAAGGTTAGCATCGACGGTCAGAATGATAAGCCATGCGGTATTTATAGACCCATCGACAGGAGAACTATTTGCAAAAGGTGTAGTTAAAAATACCGGAACTTCAACCATAGCATCAGTAAATATATTTGCAGATGAATTTGATATAGCCAATCACTTCATACAGAGAACACAATCTGCACCTAACACAATGCCACTTAAGCCAGGAGATTCGTTCAACTACACTATCGATCTGAGAGGACATTTTACTGGTAAATTTGATAGTCACGAAATAGCAGCAGTGAAGTACCAACTTACTGCCAAAAATTCAGTAGCAGCATCAGCACAATCAGCTACAGGATAAACAAAAATGTTGATTTGTCTAAGAGGTGTGTTTGATTGAAGCGCTAACGTCCATTTAAAGGACTCGATGAGTCAACAGAACAGTAAAAGTTAGTATCAATTTAGTTGTGTTTTAATCTTCTGATACTATACTTCAAATCTTATGTTCCATGACCACTCTAGTAATTGTTGTTATGGCAAATAACGAACATGCGTAAGGAGTTGTTACACTATCTCAATATCTAGCATATAATGATTTTTATAATTCTAAGAGCAAACAAATTGCCGTTGAAAATTCAAGATTTTATATCTTCCTTACCTCAATCTGTAGTGAAAGGAGAGGATATTTCAATTCCAGATAACGTAGCTAGAAAAATACTTAGAATTGCTAACGTCCGTAAAACAGATATTTTTTATGAGCTTGGATATGGAAATAACAATACTGTTACAATTGCTGCGAAAGAGTTCAAAGTAAAAAGAGCTGTTGGAGTTGAGATAAGAAAGGCAATGTCGATGAAAGCCCACAAAAGAATTCCAAAGATAAATAATAGTATTGAAATAATTAAGGGTGATATTAGAACAATTGATATTTCTGATGCGACTGTTTTATTGTTTTGGTTCACAGATCCAGATATTATTGATCAAATGATTAACAGATTTGAAAACGAATTAGAAAATAGTGCTAGGATAATAACAATTTGGTCCCCGCCTGATCTAATGTTGCCCACAAAGACTGAATTTCCTTTCTTTGTCTGTGAAAAGCCATTTAAATATGCCAAGAATATAAAACAGCAAATTAAAGCAATTTATGGAAATCCATGTATAGACTTTACTGCTTCATGGTTACTGGTTGAAAAGTACCTTCATGAACTAGAAGTTGTCCCAAGACAATATCTTAGATTTGTAAATATGCTCCAGAGTATGATAATTTGGATAAATGCTTGGAATATGGGGGTGACTTGCGAAGATGAAATTCCTCCTCCTGTACAAACGTATATAGGAATACTAAAAACTTTCTTCAACATTGATCTATCGGATATGATTCACAGAACAAAATAACAAAGTGTCAACAAATTCATCTGAATGCAAATCTCGAGCAATGATAATATTGTGAATGCATTAAACACCAAAAATACTAGTACAGGAGGCCAGTTGACTCAAGATAATATATTCAACTTTAATGATGCTAGAGAGACTATTTAATATCCGTAAGCATGCTATAGCCCTCTTTCAAAAACTTTGTGTATGTTATCATATATTTCTTGTACTACTTTCATAAATTTTTTGTCTTGAGATAAGATTTCTCTATAGTACAAGTATCCTTTGCTTCTCTCAGAATCTACCACTGCTACTCCTAAACTACAAATGAAGTCATAGATTAGCTGTTCGATGTCCTTTTTAGATTTATCAACTATGTCGCCTGACTTCATTTCTTCATAAATCATTGGTTGCACAACTACAATATCTGAACCCGTTTGTTCTATGTCATACTCGTATTCGCTATATTGATTATTCAGATCAGTAGAAGACCATTCAATATATGGATATACGAATGATTCAAAGAGTCCACTGGGTACAATACGATAGAATAAGAGAGAATAACATTACTGTCAACGAAGCAGACTATGATATCATTGCAGAAGCAGTTAAAATGAGAATAAACCTATTAGGAATGAAAAACCCCATATTTCAAACCAATAGATATGGTTTTAGAGGAAGTTTTGCTACAGTAGGCCATGCAATATTTTCCTTATCTTGTCGTGTATTTTAAAAAAAGTGTGGAAGTTAAGAGATTGTGCGTAAGCTGAAATCATCTGTTATTTGGTTCTGTGGTTGTTGTTTAGTATTAATTGCAGTGATAGCAGCTCTCCATGGGTGTATTTCACAAAAATATGAGAAATCGCCTGCTTTATTGAATGTATATTGAAAGAATGAGTTTGCTGTAGCTGGCATTATACCAGAATTAAATAGATTTCCAGAACCAGAAGCTCCTTCCTTCTTATCTTCTATAAGGTGATTATTCTGGCCTCTATAATAGGGCTACAGTTGGCTTTTTGGAGTAGAAAGTGGCTTTTTGTTAGTCTATTATGTCTTTTTTTCTAACCATTTCATGAAAGTAAAACGTGCAAAGGTTATTCCGGACACTAGGTGAGAAAATATGTCGTCTCCATATAAACTTCTATTCATAATATCTCTTCCACCACTCTCGAGTGTTTTGATATATGCACTCATTGAAAATTCTTCTACCAACTTTGCAAGGCTACCGCTTATCACATGAGTGTTAAACAATCCGACATAATCATCATTTCCTAAGGAGATTAATTGTACCTTCATATTATATTCAAATTTTTCATCTGGTGGTAAATGGCTTAAGTCGTCAAGATCAGACACAACGTATTTAGGTATAAGTTTTGAAAGATATTTTGCTTCTCTAACTGCAATCTGAGCTAAAGGCGGATATAATTTCCCATACTCATCTTTAACTGCAGCTATATCGCCGATTGAAAATATATTTGGATAGCGATCAGTCTGACAGAATTCATTTAGAATTATTTTGCCATCTTTAGTTTTTTTAACTTCTGGATTTATTGTTATGTCATAACCTTTAATTCCTGCAGTCCAAATAGTAAGAGATGAATGAAGTTTTGATCCGGTATCACTAAGATAAATACTGCTACCGCCATCATCATCATTTTCAACTCTGGTAACCGCAGAGCTTGTCATTATTCTTATTTCTTTTTCGTGTAATATTTCGTTTACTTTCTTAACTAAACGTTCATCCCATCCTGAAAGAATAGTTGGTAGTGCTTCTATAATTGTTATAGAAAGTCTATCTACTTTTTTGCTCTCATTTACTAAATCCGATAGTGCTCCGCCAAGGCTAACACCTGTGGCTCCACCTCCTACAATTACAATATTATGCTTCTTGTTTGATTTTATAAGCGCTCTCACCTTATCACAGATCAATGACGCATCGGAAATAGAGCGTAATGGTAAAGTATTTTCTCTCGCTCCTTTAATATTAAAATACTTTGTGGAAGCACCCAAACATACGATAAGAAGATCATATTTAATTTCAGTCGATTCTAAAACAACCAGATTTTTATCTGGCATTATTTGTTTTACGGCAGATTGAATGAATTTTATATTCATTCGATCTATTAATGCTAGAATTGGTATTTTTACTTCATCTGCTGTTCTGAAACCTGCAGCTACTAAATGAATCTCTTGAAGCAATTGATGATAAGGGTTTCTATCAATGAGTATTACTTCGCCTGCTTTCTCTGTCACATATCGAGCAATGTTGATGGCTAAAAATATTCCCGCGTAGCCTGCTCCAAGTATAACTATTTTCTTCTTAGATGTGCTCATTTTGCAATGCTTCTATTTCATTTCATCTATATACTAAAAAATAGTTGTCAATCTTAGATGAGCTAAATTGCCATCTGCAGTCAATTAGCGTGGCAGACATTCTAGTTCACAAAAGTTCGACCGATGATCTTTAAATCTTACCAGTGATCAGTAAAATTGAATTGCCAATGCTTTGGTAGCGTTAAAAGAGCTTTACAGTAACTTTGATTCTTATAATTTGATTATTTCTGATTATCATATGAAAGATAAATGAGTGATTTACGAAGACAGAACCTTGAACGAAATTCAGAAACTATAGGAAATCAGAAAGTGAGGGAAAAAACTTATTAAAAAAGCCATACATAACACGAGAATGTCATCGGTTAAGGCCCTAAGAGAAGTTGTCCAACGATTGGCAGAAACATTTAACAACCCACAAAATAGAGAATCATCTTACTTTGATTTTTATGATGACTCTTTGACTATACATGGTTTCCCTCCAAATCTTCCAACAAACAAGGAAGGCTTTAAACAGTTCATTTATCTCCTGTGGAAAGCATTTCCTGATATAAGAATTATGTTTGAAGATATCATTATCGAAGGAAATAAGGTTGTATGCAGATATAACCTATCTGGCACACACAAAGGTGAATTTATGGATCTTCAGCCAACCAATAAACAATTCAGAGTCAATGGTATGACAGTATTTTCTTTTCGTGATGCAAAAGTTATAGAGCGTTGGAATCTGGTAGATATGATGTCATTGATGGAGCAGTTGAGAACCCAATCGTGACTTAACTGAATGTGTTCGTTGATAGCTTCGCTACTCACATTCTTGCTCTGCAGCGTAGCATCAGCTTGTTTTATCTCATCTTCTATTTTTTTGCTTCTCTTCTAATTTTTGTTTGATATAACTTGATACCCGATCAAGTGGAATTAATTCTGACTTGGAGATCTCGTGTAATTGATATACAAACTCAATGACTTTTTCGGGGGAAACGTTACCAGAACAAAAACCTTAACTATATCTGATATGATTTGGTATATAAGATTACATGATAAGGATTTGAAGTCACAAAATTACTTATTGACATTTACTTCGATTAATCTTATATTTATATTATTATTACCATTAACCTCCAATTCGCTTTTTCATAAGGCTTTTGCTGCATCGCCTGCGTTTGATCAAGTTTTGATAACTGATGAAAAAATCAGTAATCAGGAAAATGATTGGGCTCAAACCTATGGTAATGATAGTACTCATTTAAGGTCTGACTATGCAAACATACTGGCATGTAAGTAATATAATCACTTAAAATCTCGTAAGGATCCTCTGAGCCTTTATTTATCTGTGTTATGATATTATCTAAAGCGTCGTTATTCCCATTCTTGATTTTAGTCTTGTACCTGCTTGTAATAAATTTCTGAAAACTGATTAATCTTAGATAATATTCATGCGCCGTTCTCGTATTCATTATACTCATATTTCTAATGTATTTGTATAGCACTGTACATTCTTCAAAATGGCTCTGTGTATCGATTACTTCAGTACTAACATATGGGCACAAGTGAAATTTGGATGACGGGAATGTATTAGCATCTTTTGTTTTTATGTTTAATGAAAAATACGATAAAGGTCCAAAAAAATTTCTGACTCAAAGTGACATGAGAATTTATATTCTGTTTAGCGCATATTATCTAATTAATACGAACGTTATAGCTGCTATATTTATGAAAATTTGTGTAATATTTACAACATAACAGTTTGTTGTTAGCAGGCTGACGATGATATCAGGCCCTATTATGAGGGCTTCTTGATTTCCAATTGCTTTTTAACTATTGTGTTCAATTCATGTAAAGATATTGGCTTTTGAATAAAACCCTCTATCTTAGCTCCTCCTAAACCTACTGATAATTCAGTACTATTAATTTCAAAAGCTGACATAAGCAAAACCTTGATTGCAGGGTTTATCTCTCTTACTCTCCTTACAAATTC
>JBJMFM010000128.1:0-25788 GCA_045808425.1 Nitrososphaeraceae archaeon
CAGTTGTCGGTCGAAGAGATTGGCTATTGATTTATGAAGATGCATTACTTGAGCTCTCCGTAAAAGATGCGTATGATGAATTGGAAATTGTGTTAGTTTAAGTGTTCAATCAACAACAATACTTAGCCTTGTTTGTCAACACAATAATAATAATTTTAATAATAACAAGTATCAATCCCAAGCGGCTATATCTTTTTCTGCAATTATCCTTGTAGGTTTTACCCGTACAAGCAATTCTCCTTCAGCACTGTTTCTTTTACCATAGGATTTCGCATTCTTTCTCCCCATATACCGCCCTGCTATTTTAGTTGCCCATTTAACAAGTTCATTTGGTTTATACTGTTGTGTTTTTGCTCTGCCGTACACTGTTACAAAGGAAAATGGTGGTGTTTGATCGTCAATGCAAATACTTACCCTATTGTCACGTCGAATATTTTTTGCCTTGACTGACATACTGTTAGTAGTAAACATAATATCGCCGTTGCTATTGTTATTACTACTATCTAGTGTAAACCAAATTGGAACAAGGTGAGGACTTCCATCTTTTTTAACTGTTGCGAGTTTTCCTGTTAGTGTACCTTGCACAAGGAACTTCCTGATTTCCTTTTTGGACATTTCAGTCATTATAATTATTAAATATTACATCATATAGAAATATAAGGTACACCTAATCCCAAATCTACATAAGATGGCTACCGATAATCATCTGTAAGATGTTCAGGTTGCTGACTTAGTGTTGGTTCCATTTTATTGTTGAGAAATACATCTTATGTATTTGTACGTTATTGTTATTGTATTTAATTATTGATCGCAACTGTCGTAATATTCTAGATTATATTGATAAATAAGTGGAAGAGATGTGGTTAGATTAGATAATATAATTATTCTTTGTTTATTTTAAACGATAATTTGACAGAAGCAATAAAGAAGTATGAAAGCTTGAAATACAAAAGAGATTTAGGTAATGCATGTATTGTGTTACATAACACATTTAGAAAATGAAGAAAAGAAATGAATATTGATTTATCAAATGAAGATCAAAAATACAAAATGTATAGAGACAAGTATATTGAATCGACTAAAAATAAGAATTTTCATAGCACAGGTGAAGATCCTGAAGGACTAGATTTTACTGCTTCTAATATGATGAGAAACTACCAGAAGCTTCTAACTAAATTTGAGAAACAAAAATAAACAGCAACTATATTTTTTAATATATATTGGAATAAGCGTTACCTAACGAATAGAATTGGATAATTATAATAAAGTGAGCATTTTATGTGCAAAGGTGGTTGAGGTCTTTTCTTGACATGCATTACTGAAGAGTAAATAACTGTATGTAATAGTTAATCTAAAATTATTAACCAAATTAGTATATAATAGGTTACTAGGATCACATATCGCCGCCTTTTGTTCCAGTGTTAATTCTGATGTGCTATTCACTTGACCTTGGGCATTACCAAAATGTGCAAATCCTGTTAATGTTACTATGGTTGCAGCAAGGATTGTAGATATAACTATAATGCTCGTAGATGATACTATATAAAAGCAACTTATTTGTAGATTTAAAGTTGTATATTAAATTCATTATTTGATATACGTATTTATAGTGTTAGTAAGGTTCTCGTGTCGCCCCTTAAGGTAACAAATTTGTGTTTGTTGATGACGATGAGGGCGACAAACTACGGCAATTTTATTTATATAACAGACGCTATAAAATGCTGTTAAAGGCATATCAATAGAATATGAGTCTCTTGGCATTTTCTTCTCTTCTCACTATATATGTGAGATTCACTTAATTATGTCATAATTGATATTGGCAAAGCCATAATATTATTAACTCGAACTAGCATTATACGATGATAACTAATTATGCAGAATTGGGATGATGAACTACGTAATATCATGGCAAGGAAAATGAATGATTTGGTCAAGCGTAATAGTAACAATAGTAGTGACCGTAACGAAGGAAATGAAAATAAAGTGATGATTGCTGCTCCAATTACATTGACAGATAATAACTTCGCTGATGCTGTAAATAAACATCCACTTTTAGTAGTCGATTTCTGGGCTGCTTGGTGTGGACCTTGTAGAATGGTGTCTCCAGTAATAGAACAGCTTGCAACCGAACTTGCCGGAAAGGCTGTTTTTGGAAAGTTGAATGTAGATGAAAATCCTATGACTACAAACACTTTTGGAATACAGAGTATACCTACTATCGCTATCTTCAAGAATGGCAGGAATATAGATGGCTTTGTAGGAGTTACTTCGAAGTCGCAGATGCAGAATAGAATCCTATCGCACGCTAGCGATAACAGTTTTGACGGGTAGATCGAGATGAAGATTGCAGTAGAAGTATGATTCACGCTTACTCGTTCAAAACGAGATTGCTATTTAAAATATTAAGGTAAGTGGGAAAATGATTTTTAATATTATAAGTGGTCTGGCTATATGATGGTCTATCATATCTTGTACTAATATTCTTTGTACTGCTAGTGACTTAGTACCAGTCATCCACGGATGGATGGTGCAATGATACTGGATAAAACTACTGCCTCCACTACTGCCTTTCATCATAGCACCCGAAGAATATTTTATATAAATGTTATTTGTTATATGTTTAGCTGGCTAGTAATCCGTATGATCGCTATTATTATTATAATAATAAATCAACTCTAATGATATCTTCCATAGTACTCTTTAGACTGCGCAAAAACTACCAACATTCCATTCCATGGTTTCTTTCTTCATTGTCATTATTGATTAATGCAATAGCTGATGATGGGTATCTAATTGATTTTGTAAACGGAAACTCACAACATCTAATATTCTGGGATTTATTCTATGTGACGGATTTCATAATTATGGCTGGTGCATTATTTTGGTATAACAAATACCACATTACTTCAAGCAGAAGATCTAAAAAAACCATAAAACTTGAACCATAAATATGAAAAGAGAAAAGAATCAACGGGTGACAGTCTTTCTGCCAATCTGATGATAGAAAAACTTCTTCTGTTGTTGGTGTATTTAGCACTCTTCTGATACTGTTGGAATATCAAAACCTGAATTACCAAGAGATATGCGAATATTATTATTAATTCCCGTGTATAATGAGATTTAAGATTAAAATTCCCCATTTGATTAATTGTGTAACAATTCTGCAAAATCCACTTCGGATAACCGATAAAGATCGGGATTTCTTACAAGAGTATGACTGTGCTCAAAATGAGTCTGAAGTACTCATATTTTAGAGATGTAGGAAGCACATATTTACTTTGTACTTCTATATCTTTTCAACCCAACCGTCAGATTTCATATCTTTCTTTGTATTCCTTATTCTCCAACAAGTCATTCAGCTGTAAAATCCTATCTTCAGTTAGTCCATAGCTTTTTAGCTTGGCTAAAGTAATAAGAGATTCAGTTTGGCTTGAGCAAGCTTCATTTATTGGGAATTTGCACAAATATAATGCAGATAACTCTTTCTTCAGTCCATTAATTTTATTATATTTTTTATATCAGCAATTAGGCGCATGATGGCACTAACAAAAGGTAAGTTATAGTGTTTTACTGCTTCATTAATTCCCATCTTAAGTGCTAATAATTCATTTGCATTTTTATGAAATAAGAATCTGACTAAAATAATAGAAAATTAAGAAGTGCAGCGAGTGTTATACTTCATTAATCTAACTCATCTAATACTGTCTGTCTCCACCCATCCTTCCATCCGTCACAGTATCATCTTGTTTGTCAGCTACTGGACATGACGGTGGTCTATCCGCATCTATTGACTTGAGCGACCCCTTATCAAATTGGTTTATTGCTGTATGAGCTTCTTCTGTACCTCTAGCAAATCCTGTATCATATCCACCAGCTACATCTGTTTTTGCCTCTACTGCTGCTATTGTTGATACAATGGCTAGTACAGCCAGCGATGATAGACAGAGTGTTATCTTTTTATTCATTTCGTCGCATTGAGAATATCACTCATAAGCATCCAATAATAATAATCAATGCTTCTAACAAATCTAAAAATGCTTTTACTAGAATAAAAATAGCCATCTATTGAAGATAACATGTAATCTTGAGTATCAGACAATATTATGATAAAAGACATGAGAATTTAGATACCTCGTTTAAAGAGTCTTCAATACCATTAAGATTATCTGCTGCAGATGTTTTGAGATGTATTTGTGACGAAAAAGCGCTATCGCTATTCAAAGCTGTCGCACTTTCAGAAAACGATTGTAATAGTATCCTTATAACAAAATTAGGACTCAGCCGTAAAGAGCAAGTGGCAAATATCATCTCACTCTATTTGGTAACGTAGTTTTCAATACACAGACGAAAGTTGAAGTTGCAATTGAAAACTTTTGGAAGCTCAAGGCATTAGATTCAATTATGATGTCCGAAGATAAGACACATTTACCTACAGAAGAGTATCACATACTTATAGATAGATTAATAGAGAATGAAGAAATCAAAGCTATTCTCACTTCATATAAAAAGTGATTCTTATAATTTCTTTTCGAGAAGACTATTTACATATGACAATATCTGCTTTTCTGTTATTCTATAGCTTTTTAGCTTGGCAAGCGTAATCAGAGCTTGATTATGGCTGGAGCATGCTTCATTAAGTGTGTATTTTTGCAAGTATAGCACAGCTAACTCCTTTCATCCCTCCCATCATTCTTGTTTTTATCTTTAGGTTTTTAATTCGTTATCGTTTGGCTGGCAAGATACCAGGTGGGGTGGAGTGCATTCCGTTAACCATCAGCGAATTGGTGAGAAAACTGATAGGCGTTTTATCTCTGCTTATGCAAATACTAGCGATCGCTAATTATAAGTAAGTTTGATTTATCCTTTTATGGTGCCATTGAATAAAGTGTATGTTCTTACGAGTTATCCAAAAGGAACCGCAACAATAGGTAATCGACGTGCTGGGTTTATAAATTCGATATGGGATAATTATGAAAAAGCCCAAAAGGAAAGACTCAGACTCATATCTATAGATCAAGAACAACTTTTTACATACGAAGTAGAAGAATGGGAAGTTAGTTAAGTTGTTCTTAAAAATAACTTATAAAATATAACAAAAAGGCATACTACAGGGACTTGCAAGAAACAATCGGGCTTCTGCAGGGAGGCATACCACGTAATGTATTTGTTCGCCATTATTTCATAATATCTGATAAAGGTAATCATAGTACATATTCAACCCAAGTCTTCCACCTACATATCAAAGAAAGAACGATGACACCAATAACAAGACGATGAATTACATGAGTATTATGAAAGAAGAAATTTTCAGACAATGCGTTAGACAAAGAATGGGGAAGTCCTAATCTGAGTAACAATTATGTATTAATGTTAACCACTTATTCTCTGCTTCAACGTTAATCCCCTGAAACCTCAGCTGGTGTTTTATTTTCTAATGCTTGATGCTTTCTGACATAGTTATGATATATTTGATAACCCGTTAAAATTGATGTATCTTTTCTCTTCAATTCCCTCATTACTTTTTCTCTATCGCTTACCTCCCCATCACCATTTTGTTATTGCTCATATTTCCACTCATTCTGATGGTGTTAACATGTTCACTCCTTTGTCACACCTAACCCTCTGTCATTTGTTATGCCGAGTTAGCTCTTATATCAGATAAACCAACACAAATGTTAATGAATGTATTGAGGTGTATAACCTATCGTGAAGATAACTTGTCCGATCTGTAAAGGTTCTGGTAAATTGCCAGTTACACAAGAACCAAAGGCGGAATCTGATGGCGAGGAGATGATTGGCGAATGTCCCACATGCCATGGTAAAGGAGAAATTGATAAAGAAGAATATCAACTATAATATGTGATTCAACGTCAAAATGTAATAATATCCCGTAGGCTCGGCAAGATCACCCTTATTCTTTATTCAAAAGTAAAGTTCCTCTCACCTACCCTACAAGGTTCTCTGTGTACTAGTAAGGATATTTCGTAAGCCTAACCTACTTCGTATCCTGCTCGCTAAAGAAGATATCATACTGATATGATATCTTCTTTCTTTTTTATACATCAACCTAGTCTATCTGGTAGAAATCGATTTGCTTATGGATTCAATCCGAAAACTGATTTCTCACAAGATAACGTTTCAAAGTTAAGGCCTAGTTCCTTTGCATATTGATACGACGTTATTATTTCCTCTTTAGTAGGAGATCTTGCAATTTCGCTATAACGTTCCCGATATTTTGAGGAGCTAGGATCACATAGATTATCTGGATAATACTGATCCATAATATTAATTGGAACTTCTGGCATATTTCTGGCAATCCAATCTAGAACCGGTTTCGTACAACATTCCACATGATTTGGCATTATCAGGTGTCTTATGATAAAATCTTCTCCCCATTCATGAATAAGCTTAAGATTCCTAGTTATGGTTTCCCAGTACCAAGGAGTTCTAGATAAATCTAGAGCACATTTACCAGGTCCAAACTTAAAGTCGGGAAGCCAAGCATCCATGAGCGAATGTAGAACACACATTGTCTCCTCGCTCATAAAGAAATTTGAATTCCAAAGCTGCGGGCTATTGAACAGTTGTTTCTGGTAGAATGCATATTCTGAATTCATTTTCCAAGCACTAAAGTAATTGCTGAGATTATTGTCAGCCTTTATAGCTTGAATATAATCAATATCTTGTTCTTGCTCCCTTCTTATATTTGACATCTTGAAGGAATCAAGTATGCTTATTGCTTGAACAATAGTATGTAGATGTATTGTTGGGTCGCCACCAACCCAGTTTGTGTTGTGACAGCCCTCCATCCGTAGCTGCCAAATCATTAGTGCTAATAGATTTGGTGTTATAGGAATGCCATTATTCTTGTCCGTGCTTATATCTCCATTCTGGCAAAAAGAGCACCTCATATTGCAGCTCGTGAAGAATATGGTTCCTGATCCCATATTTCCTCTAAAAACGAGTTCCTCGCCACGATGGTGAAAGTAGCTGCTTACATTAGAAGTGGATTCTAGCTGACAGGTTCCGTGCTTATTCTTTGTTTTTTCTTCAACTCCATTTCCATCTCTAACTGTCTGATCGGAACTGCGATCGACCTGACAATTCCAACGACAGAAGTTACAATGCGTCAACATCCTTTTGACAAGCTCTACATTCAAATCCATAAGGGATGTATTTTTTTTCTGGCAAGATAAATCGGATATTATATTTAGCTCACCTGATCTGACTGCTTTCCATGTCTCCAAGAAAGTTTTTATCAGGTTTCTGTGTTCTTCCCAAAGCTCCTCTTCACTTGCAAATCTTAAATCTGTAATATTACAAGGTACAGATTTTGAAATCAGATACTTGGCAGGCATGCAATTTATGGATACTGCAAAATACCATGGAAGTACACTATCATTGCTGCGACTATTATTGTTATTACTACTGTGTTTGAATTGTTTCCATACATCTAATGATTCAAACTTTCTAAATTGTTTATTAAGAGTCGAAGAGGGAAATGATATCACTTTCACTCTTAGTATAAACTGTCTGATATTTCAATATACTTAATTGGCAAAAAAATCTCTAAAGACTAATGCTGATCTATAGGTATCAAATATATCGATATAATATTAGATTCGATATTTATTAAAGGAAAATATTGCTCTGTGCACAGTAATTAAAACTGTAATTCTAAACTGTTACTCACAGGTTAACACTCCAAGTGTTTCATACTTCACTGTATTGCCATAAAAAGTGGTATCTAGCTTCATGTTATCTTTTCTTCTTCTTTCCTATGCTTACTACACTTTGGATTTGTGAAACCTGCTTTTGCAGCTGTTTTAGCTGGGATTGAATCTGCTTTATCAATTCTGATTGCTTATCTACAGATTTTATATGCTTTTGAATAGGTTGAATGATTTGTGCTATTTTTTTATCGATTTGGATAGTTTGTTTTTCCAACTGCTTTGATATAGATTTAGTTTGACTTTCTTTTGATTTTTTAAGAGTATATGCACGTCCTTCCATAGTTGGAGCTACCGTAGGAGAAATGTTTGTGTTCTTTGTTGTAGACTCAGTATGTACAGCTTCAGGTTCTATAGGTTCCTTGCCCTCAGTATCTGATAATACCTTGTTTACTTCGCTTTCTTCCATAGAAGCCGAGGTCTTTAAGTCTGTCATTGAATCATAAGTTGAAGAGTCAAAAACTTCTGGAGGGGTCTCTCCTGTCGCTGCAGCATCTGTCTTTGTTGTTTTTTCCTCTTCTGTAGGAGAGGGTTCATTATCATACATATTGATATCAAATCATAATTTTATTATTATTAATTTGTTACTGGATTTCTAATGAAAATGATAAAAATTCTATACATTTCAAGTAGATATAATTATTGAATACATTTATCCACACCAATAAATCTAGCCCTCACATGATCTGAATCAAGAACATTATTCATCATAATATAAAAATTTTAAATCAAAAATATTTTTATGTGTAAGCAATGAAAAAATAACTAAGATATAAGCAAAATGTATTAAATATACATTTTATATGAAAATATTATAAACTACTATGGCCAATAATAGATATGTGCGCTCTAATCTATTCGAGCAAGGCAGAAGAGGAATCATCATCTACACAACAGCCTTTTACTGTCTGCTCAAAATGCGGACGATTCATTAGAATCGATGGCCATTGTGAATGTGAGGCAATATTTTTGACTGAAGATTCTAGTTCTCAGTAAATGAGCTAGAATTTAGGAGCGAATAGCCTAATGGTCTATGATATTGAAAAGAGAGTTGAGAGAAGATTGTCACGAAGACAAGCATTCATGGAATGTACTAACTGTGGACATGATTGTATTCCTAAAGGTTCACTGGCCCAGTACTGTGTTTTTTGCCTGAAATATGTGAGATTATAGAATAGTCAAATCACAATTAAGTATACAACCTGATACTGTACCATTAATATTCTGATAGGATTACTTACAGCAATTTCAAGAGAAATAATGGAAGAAGGAGATTGGGGTAGGTATGAAGAATCAAGAGAACAGATAGTAACCTATAGCGTATTTTTTATGCTTAGAAAGGTCTAAAAACTGAACTTTTTTAGAAGAGATTATTTAATTTAACTACCCCCTTTAGTATAGGGAGCGTGCTAGCCAATTTATTAAGTCAGCTATACATACTACTAATTAGGGACTATCTGTTAGCTAGCCAATTTGTTGATCTGGTACCTTGTATTTTTTATACATATGTCTACACTTTTGCATGTCTCGGAAATATACCAACTACAACCGCAATTACATTTAAAAACTGTATTGCAGATAAAGGACTCAACGCACCGCCTTCAGTAACTGCATCATGCTTTAAGCTAGATTCAGGTGGAACGGAGTTCAAAATAGGTCTTCCAGGTTATATATTCTTATTAGTGCTTGATATCCTTAAGAGAGGTGTTATAATGGTTACTTATTTGAGTATCAATATTCTTATTATTATTGTCTATGTTAGAGTTATCGTATCTCATGGACGTCCTTGATCGACACTTATTACCACACTACTAGTATTTGGTAGTATTATTCTATAGTCAGTCGGATTAAGAAGTATCAAATCTGTATTAAGCGCTCTTCTACCTGTATCTATGCTAGTTGCATTTGAAGTTACTGGTGAGCTAATGTTTCCTTCATACATACATAAATATCCGGGTTTGGAAAATTCCTTAATAGGATCGAGTTGAAGCGGCTTAAGCTGCGGTAAGTGTCCCACAAGCATCTGCAGTGAAGATGAAGAATTTGCGTCACATGGAACCTTTGCAGATACATGACCATTAATTATACTGTAAGGATCGGTATCATACAGATGTAAAAAGTCTCTCGGTGGAATTATCTGGTGAGCTAGTAATAATGTATCAATATTTCGTGTGACCGTGTTTTCTGTCATGTTGTGTTGTAGTTCATCAACTGAAGATAACTGTGTTGATGAAGGATGTGATGATGTTGTTGTGATGTTCCCACTTTTTGTCAATGCTTGTGGATGTACCGCAGTCGTGCTTGTATTACTATTACCATTAGTTGTCAAATTTTTAACAAGTCCAGTGCTTGATTGTTTAGTACTCCCGCCAGTTTCATTAATAACAGATGACATTAAGGACGAAGGATCCATGATAGATCTAACAAGAGATTCTGCACTTTCACTTGCAGATTTACCTGTAACAGGATTACTCGTAGCGTTGGTAGCATTTTTTGCTAATGCAATTTGATCAAAATACATTCTAACATTTGTGGAAGATAGCATCAAAACGAAAACAGTTACCATTAAAATGATGATACTATAAGCAGAATTATAATTCGGGTCTTGTAGGGCATTCATTAATCTGAAAGGCTTTGCATGTTAATTAATTAATTTCTAGCTTGTGCATTTTTTATCATTTAGAGAATATTTCTTGGCAACTAATGCCAATATTGGAATAGAATATAAAGCTCGAGTCTAAATATACTATAGTATTATTATGCCATAGCAATATCGTGCCATCAAATGTCTATAATTAAAAGGGAAGCCGAGAAATAGAATGATATTTAGAATCTGAAGTCAAAATAATTGTTTTATAGTAGCGCGATACTGCTAAAGGAGTATTGATAGCATTAATTACTCCATTACAATATGCCAATTACTTTCAACCAACACCAAAAATTCATATAAATCAGATAGTAGAATTAAGAGATATGTTAGGAAAGGATCATCTTCATATTGACCAGGAGGATCCGCTGGCAGATTTAGTCACTAAATCTATGAAAACTGTCACGGGTGGCCAAATCAAGATCGAGATTAATGAAAAGCTAGCAGCACAAGTAGAAGTTGAGAAGGATAAAATTAATGTCGATCTTTTGGAGCCAATGCTTTTCAGAACACCTGACGACGAAACAGGATTATTTGACAAATTAAATACTGCAAAAGAATTTGCTCAAAGGCTTACGGATAATGGAATGACTCTATCCTTTCTGAGAAGAGGTAAAAAAGCGCTAATTTTAGGAAAAGATGCTAAACCATCTCTTTCAAAGATAATAACACGAAGTGATAATATCCAAATCGATAGTATAAAAGAATCAGGGAAGCTCAAAAGTGATTTGAAAAGTGATTAAACACCGTATATTTGGATCTCTAATTTGATTTCGGTGATCAACTCAAGGACAATTTAGAATATGCAATTTCATTTGTAATTGATTGTTGTACAACAGCCAAAAATTAGCGGCTCTTAAGCAATATGTTGTTTCCGTACCGTTGAAAGCAGAGAGGGTCAGATACGCTGAGAATAGTTAATCATTATCACCATATAATTGAATTCTGTAAATAACCTTTGAGTCATATACTTCCGAGATAAACAGCTATACATTTCAATTGAATTGTATTCTATAAATGGATAACAAAGCATACATGTTGTAAGAGCCAAATTTTATCTGGATCAGTAGTATCCATCTTTGCAGTACTTTTATACTTATATTTTTTATCCCATATAGATTCAGTTGCAATACATGAATGGAACAGAAGTGACTGAACTTGAATGGTACTTACGTGATCATTTATTTAGACAGTATAATCAAGGCAAAAGACAATTTAAAAAAGAAACACTTCCTGAAGAAATGATAAAGCTATATTTGAGATATAGAAATTCAGACGTGCAGAAGATGTCTGTTATGATTGATTGTGTATTAGAGCGGTTAATTTCGCAGTTAGTTATTACACAGTCGCAGAGGGGTATAATAGAACTTACAAGCGCCTTTTCTAGGCTACAGTGCTCTAAATGCTTTTACATATGCTATTTGAGTAATAATGAACCAAAGAAATGCACTAGGTGCTCTGCAGTAGATCTACATGGCTTTCCCAAGAAAAAGTAACATAGAATGCCGCCTGGCAATTCACCATATCGTCATACAATATTTTTTCAAATTAGTTTAGATTTATTGCCGCAGTATTGTCTACGCGTAGGTCTTGTACATATTATTAACTTCAATTGAATTTTTATCTATATCTAATGATGATAATTTGATTTCTCAAGCTAAGTATTCGAACACAATATTATCTATATACAAAGCTATGCATGCTGTGCTTCATCAGAAGATTCATAAATAGCAATATTTATTTCCTTAAGTAGTTTCTTTTTTGATCTGTTTGCCCTTTTATTCTCACCATAAGATTTCAGTTGTATCAATCTATGCAGCCGTTCTAACTCTGACTTTGTCAAAGCGTATAGCCCGTTCTTGGATATTACTTCAAGTAGCCTCCTTCTCTCTGTATTGTCATCAAGCAGTTCTGGAGAGTTGTCCGTGTCTCCCATAGGTCAAATCATTTGATATTTAACATACGATTTGATAAGTGTTTAGTGATACACGAGTATTTTACTCGACGATATGGGTCGCGAATCTCTATTATGATTAGCTACTCATTGCGAAGCCCCTGCGACAATATCACTGTTAGATATCTTAATTTCTAGGGCAACCTTATCCCCTATTTTTATACCAAGTTCCTGATATTCTCTTTCATTCATCTTGAAGACAGTGGAGTCGGATGATGTACTATTACTATCACCTGCAAATGCAGCATTTATTGCATCAGATATCTTTTTTGGCAGGTTCTTTAAATCATCAAGAGAAGTGATGGGTATTGTTGCTACTCCAAAAGGATTTTCTGGAAATCCTTGTTGTCTTCTAGTTGGAGTAAAATTACTTCTAGTATCAGTCAATACAACATAGATATAAGGACTACCATCTTGCGAGGTCTCAATTTTCGATACAAGAAACTCCTTCTTCATATTATATCGTAATTCAATTACACAAATATAGACTTAATTATTTAAATCCATTTTTAGGGTTTAGGCCATCCAGTTGTCGAGAATATCACATTTAACATGAATAACATTACCTGTCTAGATATTAAAAACAATATTACAACTGAATTGGATCAAATGTGAAGTTGATCGTTGGAACTGCAAGCCACCTAATAGACTCACTTGTAATTAATGGTTCCTACGCAGAGAATATTCTGATCTAGTGTTGAGTTGTATTTTATTTATATCACATTCATAATATCTTAATATCTACTTTAACAATCCTTATAGAATAATCAATAAATGTTATTATTCTCTTCCCCAACTCAGACAACAATATTTCATGACTCGTCCATAATCCTCAGGAAAGATGATATATTATTGATAAGACATTTTTGTTTTCCTTCCATTCCTTGGCCAGTATTTTGCCTTGCGCATTCTTACATATTTGATCTTAGGGGCAGCGAAAATTGCTAAAATAATAGAAATATTCGAAATAGCAATAGCAATAGAGATACCTGACAATATCATGTAAAAAGATCTACCATCTAGTTTTTCATTTATTTTCAGTTTGTGCGGCTATTGTGTATAGTATCACATTAGCGCATAGTTGTCTGATTGTTGTTGCGAATGAAGTTTTCTTTGATATATCTTTTTAACCTCTGTGCGTCGTTATTATTTAACAATATATCATCTTTGAATAAGTTTTTTTTTCCTTTGAAAACTACAATCCGGATAGCATAGGCTGCTTCTCGTGACTGCGGAGGGATTATTTCCATTCTTAACTGTGGCCCCTTAGCTAACATCCCCTTGACTCCTTGGCCAAGGAGGACATCATCGCTATTTACATCTTTAAGAGGTTTATCAAATTCGAAGTTAAATCTATTAACACTATCTTCTATCATCAGTTTAAGTTTATGATCTCTATCTAGATTTTCTATTTTAAGGATATATTTCTGAAGGCTCTCAATTTCGAGTAACTTTCCTATAGGTGTAGTTTCGTCGTAAGTTTGACGTCGCTTCTGCTCGTCTTTTCCAGTCCAAATCATTCCTTCCTTGGCTACTGTGATTCTAAATTTGCCATTATCTCCTGTCACCTGAAGATGGCCATTTATCATTTTCTGAAGCTCCTCAGTTGTCATAGCCTTGACAGGACCTCTAAACCATTGGTTTGATGCTTCTTCAAAGTCCTGTAAGCCAGTATAGTGAACTACGTAGCATTCTTTCGCATTCCATCGTCTGACTATACTATATGCATCACTAACAGAAATAATTCCTGTCTCCGGATGTGTATTGTAATTTTGGGTACCTAAAATTAGAAGATCGGGCTTCCATAACCAATTCTCATCTGCGTTCGGAAGTGAAAGAAAATCCCATCCAATTATTATTTTTTTATCTAGCATTTTTACTATATATATGACAGATCCTAGTGGAGAAGTATCACCATGGTGAGCCAAGATCGGCATTATCGAGAATGGACCTACTTCAAAAATTTTGCCTGGTTCTACAGAGATAAAAGATATTCTATTACTATTATTGGATCTGCCAAATAGTCGTGGGAACTTTTCGATAAGCTGATCGCGACATTCCGTAGTACAGAAAATTTTCAAACCCCGCGTTGAAATATTACCTATAACTTCGTTCACGAGCGTAGGTAGTTCCTTAACATGATCATCATGTGAGTGAGTTATTAACAGAGCATCTGGAATGGCTACTCTTGAGTCAAATCCAAGCTGAAGTGGCCCTTTTTTGATGCTATTGATTATGCCTTCACCTATATCAACGAGTATATGAAAAATTTGTCGGTCTGGATTAATTCTAGCATATAACGAGCAAGAAGTGTTAGTGTATATGCCTTGTCTTTTTATCTCTTGTGCCCTTTCTGACTTTTCCTCGCTGCCCAAGCTGGAAAAATCCGGTAATATACCATTAATCCTTACTATCAAGTTGTCTTCTGCAACAGTTCCTTCTTCATATCTAGCCTCTGCGATGTCCATCGGCTGAGAATTTCCAACATTTTTTAAACTAACATGTTGTTGCTCCATATAACATAATAATCCATAATTATATTTACGGATATCATATGCTATCCATATATAGTGTGAAATAATTTCACATTTCTATGGTAATGGCTTCTTCTCCTCCTCCATCTTATATTAAGGCCAGAGGATTATTATAGGAACTTCAAAGAATTAATAAAAAGTAAAGGGACTTTTGATTCATATAACAATAAACTTAAAGCTTTTATGAGGGGTAGCTGAAGGACAATTCAGCAAACTGGTAGAAGCTAAAGACACAAGACAGATTGAAGCCGATATTACAGACTTTATCATATCGCTAAAAGAGAAGCATTGCTCCCTAGCTTCTCAACAGGCTTATCTTACTGCCTTGATTCATTTCTATAGCATCAATGACGTTATGGTTAGACGTAAGAAAATAACCAAGTTCTTGTCAAATGACGATACCGTTCTACCGGATATCCTAGATAACGAAGAAGAAGGTCATCGTGGTGAAGGTGATAGGCCATATACTCATGAACAAATAGCCAAGCTGCTCGAATTCTCTGATTTAAGAGGGAAAGCAATGATTTTGCTTATGTGTTCTAGTGGTACGAAGGGTAGGGGCCTTACCTTTGCTCAAAATAGCTGATTTAATCCCTATACCAACACACAATATTAATCAAATAAGGGTATATGCAAACTCAAAGAGGAGTAGACACTACACTTTGTGTACACCTGAATGCAGAAAAGCCCTGGATAATTATATAGAGTTCAGAAGGTCATGCGGTGAAAATATAACACCAAAATCACCTCTCTTTAGAAGAGAGTTTGATAAGCGTGACATATTCGCAGTAGCTAACGATATCAAGCCTATAACAAAGGCTAGTATAAAGATAATATTACGTCAAGTGTTATACAGTTCAGGAATAAGGACTCCTTTAGTTAGTTCCAAAATAATGTTAAATTATAGATGAGATACAGCTATGTCTCATGGCTTTAGAAAATTCTTTGATACTACATGCACCAACAGCGGCATGAATCCTATCTACATTGAGTTTTGTTTAGGCCATTCACTAAAAGGCGTCAAGGATTCATATTTTCTGCCACAGCCTGACTCCAATGGTGGGTATCTGGATATCTTAGAAGGTCGTGATAAATCACCTGGCTGACAATAAACGAAGAAAACTATCTTAAGAGAAAGGTGGAAAAGCTAAGCAAAGAGACAGACCAAATCAAAGAGCTGCAGCGGCAAATAAGATTGCTCAATGAAAAAGGAGTAAAAGACCCTTCTGATTTAACTCATGATATAGAAACTTACAAGTGGCTGAACCTTGACCCAATACAAAATAAACTCTGTTGGGCCAAAGGAGATCTTGAAAAGGAAGAATGCAGATTCGGTGAGGTTAACAGACAATGAATTCAGTAAGTTTCACTGATCTATCCATTCGTACTTAGCCTTTTTTGGCTGTAAAACCGGGGTTATTTCAATCAAATATTTTACTTAAAGACACCGTTATGGATAGCATCAGTCACACCGCGTGCCTTGTTTATATGTTCCAGTGAGCTTCTTATCTCGTCTTTGACTACATCGAAATTCTTTAGCGCATCATATAGCTGGTCGTTTGTTTCATGCAAACCTGCTTTGCGTATTTCATCTTGAATCGGTTCTATGGACCTCAAGGCCGTGTCTAGCAGGTTAAGTGATAAGGTTAAGCCACCCCGTATATTCGATACTGCATTTACTAGTACAGCTTTTTCTTCCTCTGGTAACTCCATTATATGCTGTGTAGCTACGTTGTAGCTAATTTAATTTAGCTATTAAATTAACCCAAGCGGTAAGGGCAGCAGTAAAGGTTACACTTACTTATTTTAATCGAGGCTGCGATTTATTTCTCACTAACATCGAAGCATCGCTGTTTAGAATTAAATTAATTTGGGTTGTACTTTTTGTTTCTCATATTCAGATATTCTTTGAATCCTGTTTTCAGGCTTGTCAATTCGTCATAAGCAAGCTCTGTGAATTCTTGTCGAGTGCATGAATATCTCTTACCTCCCATTCCTCTGTCTACTACTACTGCTATTGCTAGTGGCACAAAGCTATCTCAACGATTTAGCTAAGGAGAATATGCCTTTTATATATCAGACTTCGATTGAAGGAATAAGGTTCTAGAGGAGTGCTGGAATATCTACCAGTCAAACGATAAATCTGTTAATGGGTTTCAACGGCTAGCAGCGCTAAAACTAGCCAAAGAGTGCAACGAAGCAATATTTCATTTAGTAGATGAATGGCCTTCCGTAATGTATGTAAAACAACTGCAGGAGAGGTTAATCCTAATTGAAAATAGACAGATACATTAAAGATTTGTCCTACAAACTAAACAGCTTTTCTAACAATGGTAACGGTAACAATGACGATAAGGACGATGATTACTATCTTGATATAGGATCAGAGCCTCCAAGGTTTCTATATTACAGACATGTTAGAGCACAAGAATGGGAAGCATTAGGACACAAAGGATCTGACTATGATGGGAGTATTACTCAAGATGAATTAGACTATGCCTTGAAAGAGGAGTTAAGGATATCTCCAGAACAAAGATATCGGCAGGAAAAAGCCGAATTTCTATTTCATAATTAAGCTGTCATAAGACAGGACAAAGTGATTTTGAGGGATATGGATGTACCTCAAGTGGTTGTATTCCAGAATGTCGCTTTTACCCTGAATATGGAAGAATAGAAGATGAAGAAGTTATAGAGAAGCATAACAAATTTGTTGAATCTTGTCGACAGGAGAATTCCATAGTAGACCCACCATCAGAAACTGAGTTATTGAAGCTAGCAAAAACATATCGTTTTGTTAGAAAGCAGTAGTGATGATGATGCGGAGTCAAAATAGGCATCACGTATGCCCGTTGAGCTTTTGTCTCATAGAGACTTATCACTCAAGTCTATCCGCAACGAAATCATCAAATGATGTAGAAGAGGATTCGATATAAGAAGCTCTAGAGATCTCCAATGATTACGTCAAATGTCAGGAATGTAGCACTTACATTCTTATAGTTGGGAAATTGCAAAGACTACACTCTAACAGAATCGCCATTTTAGAAAAACAAATCAAATGGGCTGAAAGATATAGTACTGAAAATAGCAAGCAGCTAAAAGAAGAGCTCGCAGAGCTGCTAAAAGAAGAACAAGAGCGAGAAGTCCTAAGAAAGCTTCCGTTGTATTCTTCGCGTGTTACAGGCTATAGATGGGTATGTTCAAGGTGTTGGGACCAAGTGTATTGGTCTAAGTCGAAGTAACTACCTATTATCTATATTCGTATCTTCGTGTCTTTGTCTTCATTGTTGATAATTATATCCTGTATCCGTCCTTGAACCCATTGTAATGCATTATTTGGGCCTGCAGCCTATCTTCCTCTATAGAAATAGTGGATTCCCAGCGCATTTGTCTTCTGCACTTGTTTACGACATACCTCAGGTCTGAGAGATGGTTTCGCTGGCCTCCTCTCAGGTCTATTACCTTGCTAAGATTCTAGTCGAATTATGATAGACTAGGTTATTATATTATTTGTTTATGGTATCCATAAGGACGTCATAATTATATTTACATAGTTTGATGCTTGATTCTTTATAATAACTTGGAGTATCCCAACATTAGTAATCTATTGTTGATCATGAGAAGGGCCAAAGGTGTGCTAGCATGAATACAATTTCCCTATTCAATCTAGAATCGCCACACTTTGGAATTTCTCTGTACACACATAATAACAAGTATTAAATAATAACATATCAATACGGATAGATTTATAGAATGGAGTCAGATTGGAAAATAATACAAAAGGAACTCATTTTTCGAAATCCGTGGATTGAATTGTACCAAGATAAGGTTAAAACAAGAACAGGAAAGGTAATGGATTATACATGGTATAAATCTTCAGATGTTGCTGTTATTGTTCCTTTTCTTGAAAAGGATAACCTCGTGATGATAAGACAATATAGGTATCCTTTAAGAAAAGTATTACTTGAATTTCCTGCAGGTCACATAGAGAATGGTGAAGACGCTGCGACAACAGCGAAAAGAGAATTGCTAGAAGAGACAGGTTATATTGCTAATAAAATTGACTATGTATATACCTATCATCCATCTGTTAGCAAATCAAGGCAGCTTGTTTACATCTTTAGAGCAACTAATCTTATTGAAGAGAAAGCTAATCATAATGGTGCAGAAGACATAATAAGAACTGAAATTGCATCCGTTGAAGAATTAAAACAAATGATAAAACAACGAAGAATTGAAAGTGCTGGAACTCTACTTGCTTATCTTATCTGTTGCTCCGGCGTATTATCTTAAGTCAAATATTTGTATTCTAGTTACCTATGTTATCTACTACCAATAACTTTAGCCTTCAATGATTGTTTACAGCACAGTTCTTTATGCAACTCAATATAGAATAAATACACGTAGATGTAGATAGGTATGGTTATCGATTACTAATTAAATAGACTATAGAGTTCATGAGATACAGATTGTAACCTTTTCTTGTATATGAAAATAAGACAGCAGCGAAAAACGAAATACATTGTAGAACTAGAAGATTGCAGTGGAAAATTTACTGAATAGGGTCTAAAATCAAAGCAACATTGAGTTTATCTTTTTTGTTATATCTTTTATGTACTGTTTAGTTTCAACGCCATCTTTCATTGAGCGTACAGTCACTTGCCCCCTTTCAATTTCATCAACAGACACTATTACGGTTACAAATGCACCTTTTGCCGACGCGTCATCAAGTTGTTTTCTCAGTGTCCTTCCATGAAGATCATAGTCCGTAACAATTCCATTATTACGCAGAATTGACACAATTTCTAAAATGTGCTTGGATACACCATTTGATGCATTGGCAACATAAACCAAAGGAGATGGATTCAACGCCAAAATCCCATGCTTTTCTAAAGCCATCATTAGCCTTTCAACACCTCCCGCTGCACCCGTGGCCCCGATGTCTTTTCTCCCAAAAGCTTTGGTCAAATTGTCATATCTCCCTCCTCCTACCAATGCACCCATGTCAATCGAAGGATCAAAGGTCTCAAACACCATACCTGAATAATAGTCTAGCCCCCGTACAATCCCTAGATTGATTCGCACGTTGTTTACTCTTCTAGCTTTCAACGAATCCATCAATTTTACAAGTTTGCTCTCCTCTACAAATTCTGCTAAATCTCTTTGTGATTGTACTACTTCATCTATTGTACCCTTTGTATTAGATAGATCTATCAGACGTTGAAGTAATGAATATTGAATTTTATCCTTATATTCTAGAAAAACTCCATTTGCGCCTTTCTTCGGTACCTTATCAACTGCCCTGAACATTTCAAGGATCATATGCTCATCTGTAACACCCAGTCTTTGTCTTACAAATTGTTCCATTAATTGTCGATCATTTACTTCAATATTAACATCAAGTCCTAACTTTTTAAAAAATACTGAAACAAATTCAATTACCTCAGCGTCAGACTCATTGCTAAATGAATCATAAATTTCAACATCCCATTGATGAAAATATCTGTACCGTCCTGCTTGTGGTTCATCGTATCTCCAAACACCAGCAAATGTAGCTATTTTTGCCGGCATTTTCAAATCTCTTCTTGCTGTCACAAACCTTGTTAATCCAATGGTGAGATCAAACCTTAACGCGATTTTTCTGCCAGCCTTGTCACTAAAGCTATAAATTTCATTTGAGATTGTTGGGCCGCCTTTTGTCTCAAGAGTAGACAACATTTCTATCGGAGAAGGCTCCATAAACTTAAAGTTAAACAAGGAAATGCTTTCGAGAAACTTTTCCCTAATATAGCTAATATTATGAAATTCCTCTGATTCGAGATCTCTCATTCCACGAGGTAGATCAAATTTCACAGAGGAGAGCAACAATGGTTGACATTTAGATTTTACGATCAATTATAAAGTGGCAATTAAAAAGTAATTCGTGTCAGAAGGATTTAGATACCTTGATCATGTGACAGATGCCTTAATTGAAGCCTATGGTAGCACCTTTGACGAGGCTTTTGAAAACTCTGCTCGTGGTCTTGTTAGTATCATGTTTGATCTTAGTAATATTTCTCCTAATCTAGAAGTAAAAATTGAAGCTAGGGGGCATGATCTCTATAGCTTATTTTATGACTGGTTAGAAAAAGTCATGTTAGTAATTCTAACTGAGAAGATCATATTATCCGATTTCAAGGTGAAGATATCTTCTACTGAAAAGATTGGAGATCATTGTACTTATTTCCTATCATGTACAGCTAGAGGAGAGCACCTTGACTTAGAGAAACATCATTTCAAGATAGAGATAAAGGCTGTAACCTATCATGAAATGCAGATTAAACAGGAAAAGGAAAAGAACATAGTCATTACTAGATTTTTACTTGATCTTTAAATCGAGCAATTCTAGATATTGATCAAGAACTCAATATTATATTTGGAGTGTTATAATAATATTGTACTATTGTAATAAAACGCTATACAAACATAGATACCCTTTCTAATGTGGAAGTGGTTAACGTTGTTTCTAAACTACCGCTAATTCAAAAAATCTTATATATCAATTGCCCCCTTAAACTTGTTGTAACATGAGTGAAGAAAAGAGGGCCTCTAGTGCACATATCAGTAGCAATCAAGCTTTGATGGAACTTTCTGAGAAAAATTTTGATGAGACAATATCTGGTAATAGGCCTGTTTTGGTAGACTTTTGGGCAACTTGGTGTGGTCCATGCCAGTTTATGCTTCCCATCTTTGACAAATTAGCAAAAAAATATGCTGACAAGGTAACCTTTGGAAGGCTAAATGTAGATGATAATCAAAGTATAGCAATGCGATTCGATGTATATGCAATTCCAACCTTTATCATATTCATGAACGGCAAGGCCGTAGACAGAGCGGTAGGCGCAGTAGGAGAAAAAGGACTGGAAGGACTTTTACAAAAGTACCAATAAATAATAATACAATATTAATAATACAGTACTGATTATACTAGTTCTGAGAAGATAGGAAAGGGCTTTAAAGGTAGCCATAGGCAGGATCGGATTTCCTTTTCATGGTAAGGATTCTATCAAAAACTTGCTTTTCTTCTTCGTTTAATCTTTGGCTAAACCGCTCTGTTAACATTTTTGCGTGCCTGCTATTCAAATCCGTGTAGAGAATGTCATCTTCGTTCAGCTGCCTTCCAATAACTGGTCCCTTTATCGAGACAGCAACTTGCATTCCTTTTATAGCTTCTTCAATTGCTTTGCCGTTTTCCTGTACCTGCTGTACGGTACCCATCTTCTTACCATCTTCGCTAATAACTAAAACCTTTTGGCGGAGCCTTCCTACAAGAATTTCTGCTCCAAATACTGCCGGGTCATTTCGTCTGAATATATACCCTCTCATGAACTGAAATTTACAAATGGGCGGTATCTCGTTAAACAGAATTGATTCTTCATGTTCTCTCTGATATGTTACCCAATCGGTATAATTTCGAACCAGATTATATATTATTGGCTCATTGAATATTTTTACATTGCGTTCATGCGACTCTTTCTCTGCGTCATCTAAAACCTTGACGTTAAATCCTAACACCACACCTAAATATCTGTCTTTTTCCCTGACAGCAGAAGCTTCAATTACATCTCTGCGTGTAATATGACCAATATCAGCACTTCGAATAGAAATATTTGCCCTTTTCAAAAGATCGATGATTGCCTCTATTGAACCTATTGTATCGCACCTTAGAATAACTCCATTCGAATCAGTATTCAGTATTGCACTTTTAACTTCAGATTCAACCATTTGTTTCAGAGCATCTTCATCGCCCTTCTTTTCTATGGCATACAAAGGGCTGCCTGCGAGAACTCCATCCAAATCAGGCGAGGTTATTTTTAGACCGGCTGCTGATATTGCCTGCTCCACTGGTTTGAATTTATCTCGTGGGTCCCTCATTTCATCTAGAGGTTTTGGTAGTAGGATGGACTTGACCTTGGTGATAATAGCACCTTCTCTTTTCGCTATTACTATACTATCTCCATGTTTTAAAATTCCGTCTAAAAGTATAACATTTGCAGATGGACCGAGACCCACTTCTTCATTTATTTCAAGTACAATTCCTCTTGCCCCAACTTTATGTTGCTCTAACCTCTTTGCAAGGTACTGCTGAGACAGTCCGACAAGTACTGCTAGCAACTCTGGAATACCAACTCCGGTAGCAGCACTTACAGGCACAATTGCTAGTTCCTTGGTAAAGTCCTTTACACGCCAGAAAGCCTCGGAATTATAGCCTAATCTTGAAAGTGATCCTACAACATCATATATCTTGGTGTCTAGGGCCTCTTGTAGGGTTGGATCCTGTTTTTTCATTTCCTCAATAATAAATGGTATACCGCTTTTTCGCCAGCCGCTGATCATATCTATTTTGTTTAATGCAATAAGATATGGGACCTTTCTCGTTCGTAGAATCTCTATGCTTTCGATTGTTTGAGCCTCAAACCCTTTGTTAACGTCAACAACTACAATGGCAATATCTGCTGCAGAGCCACCCCTCATTCTGAGATTTGCAAAGATTTCGTGACCTGGAGTATCAATGACAAGAAGGCCAGGAATTTGAGTTTCAGATTTAGAAATCTTGCCATATAGCTGTCCAGTAATATTCTTGATTGTTTCGATTGGAAAAAAACTTGCCCCTATATGTTGTGTAATACCTCCGGCTTCCCGTTCCTGAACTGCAGTGCCTCGTATCCTATCCAGCAGTGAAGTTTTCCCCGAGTCTACATGACCCAATACTACTACTACTGGTTGTCTGAGCTGCACTTAACTGAAAATGACTCGAGACTCTTTTATGAAGCTTTCAGATGAGTCTGATGCATGGATAATATTATCTGTAATGCCGAGCCCATAATCACCCCTAATAGTTCCTGGCGCCGCCTCAAATGATTTCGTCGATCCTATTAGAATCCTTACTGTATTGATCGCATTATTCCCCTCCAGAATACACCCTACGACAGTGTCTGATGAAATAAAAGATACCAGTTCATTAAAAAATGGCTTTCCCCTATGAGACGAATAAAATTCCTCAGCCTTTTGTATTGTGAAATTAAATGACTTTAAATCTTTAATCCTGAATCCCTTATCCTCTAACCTTGAGAGGATCTTTCCAGTTAAATTACGTTTAAAGCCATCTGGCTTGATTACAATAAGAGTTTGTTCGCTAGCCATAGCTACTACTGCTATTTCTTTACCTTAATACCGCCCTTTACATATCTATTTGTCCATTTCATTTTCCTTGGATCACGTTTTAGTTTATGTAGATTTTTCTTGCACTTGTTGGAGCACGTCCACTGTATGGAACCATCATTTCTTACAAGCATTGTTCCTTTACCCGTGACAATCCGTCTGCCACAGAAATAACAATTGCGTAGAGATGCTGCTGTCTTACTCATATTATTGTTTCACCTACATACAGTCTCTTACTTTATCTTCCGAGCTTCTCGTTCTGTTTCTCTGAGCATCAAGATGTCATTGAGCCTAATAGATCCTTTCACATTTCTAGTTAGAATGCGACCTCTGTCTTTGCCCTCCAAGACTTTGACCCTAACCTGTATTACTTCACCTGCAATACCTGTCCTGCCGACTATTTGAATAACCTCTGCAGGAACAACCTTCTCCTCAACACTCTTGCTCATCTTTCATTAACCCTTTTTACCTTTCGCTGTTGCAATTGAGTCGACAACTTGTTCTATAATATGCTGAGCCTCACCAGCTTCCAAAATAGTTGCAGCAGCAGAGCCAACATCTATACCAAGCGATGTACCTAGTTGCTGTTTACTTGGCACAAAAACATATGCAGCATTTCTCTCTTCACAAAGAATTGGTAGATGCGCTACTACCTCCGGTGGTTCTACATCCTCTGCAATAACAACTAATCTACTTGAGCCACGCTCTATTGCTTTTGTAGTTTCGTTGGTTCCTTTTCTTACTCTACCACTCTGCTTTGCTAAACGTATAGCTTCATAGACGGCGTTCACTACGTCTTTTGGAGTTTCAAATTTAACATAATATGGCTTACTCATAGTGTGTTTCGTCACCCTGGGGGATCATCTTAATACTTCTGTAAGAGAAGAGCAGGCGTTTTAAAAATGTTGTCTATAAATTTATTATCTGCTACCAGCTATTTTGTTTTTAATCAATCTACTGTATTCTTCGACTTTTGAATTCAAAAGTAACTTATCGGTAGATTCTGCATACATTCTAACCAGTGGCTCAGTTCCGCTTGGTCTTACCATTATCCACGTTTCTTCATCTATCCATATCTTGGCACCATCAAGAGTTTCGACCTTTTGAGGATTACCATGTTTCAAACATGCACCTACTATCTCATCAGCAATTTGCTTGGTAGGACAGTTAAATTTGGACTTATATTGGAATGTAGCTGGGAGTGAGGAGAATACGCGAGATAACGTCTGTCCAGATAAAGCAAGCATGTCTAATACAAGGGCTGTCGTCATTATGCCATCTCTGACTTCATTTAACTTTCCATACATAAATCCACCATTCTCTTCTAGCCCTATGAGGGATTTACGCTTCACCATCTCTCTTGACACTTCGACACTCCCCACTTTCGTATAAATCAAGTTTGTGCCTTGTTCTTCCGCTACCAACGAAAGAGCCATTGTAGTATTTATTGGACAAATGACTTCCGCTCCCTTGTGCTTATTTTCTAGTAAATATTTGACTAATAATGTGCCAGTTTTATCTCCACCATATAGCGTCCCTTTTTCATTACAGAATATACTGCGATCACCATCTCCATCGTAAGCTACTCCTATCTCAGCGTCTGAATGGTTTACCATATCGGAGAGCACATGAAGATTTTCAGTGGTGGGCTCGGGTCCCCTACCTGGGAAATTACCATCTATGTTACCATTGATTGTAATGACTCTACAGCCTAACCTTCTTAAT